>NZ_JAKMTG010000005.1:0-131971 GCF_025773055.1 Campylobacter sp. CNRCH_2013_0671h | reverse complement strand
ATGCCCTATAGCTAAAACATCTTTAGAAAAAGTATGTAAATTATAGTCACCTCCAACTACCGCTAAGAGTTTTCCATTAGCATAAACAGGAATGGCATAAGTAATTCCTATTTCTCCTGTTGTTACAGATTTATATGGATCAGTTGTTATAAATTTTCCAGCTGCTTTAGCTTCTTTATACCAACCTCTATTTTTAGTATCATAACCCTTTGATAAATCAAGTACTTGACCATCTGATTGATAATTTTTGCCACTATCTTCAAAACCAACATAAACTAGCTCAAACCCAGAAGTTTTTGCAGCTAGTTTGAGATTTTGCATAATTTGTTCTGAAGGCATATTTAAATTACTAGAAAATTGTTCTGCTAAAGATTCTATAGCTAATCTTTTAGTTGTTCCATAAAAATCATACAGAGCATTTGTATCCATCATATTGTTTATTTGCATTTCTGTTAGTAAATCAAAAGTACTATTTTTTGAATTAAAATAACTGACTAAGTTAATCAGTATTACAATAGAAACTACACCTACACACATTATCCATATAAGCTTTGAAGATAAGCTCTTAGAAAATGAAAAAACCATAACAGCTCCTTAAAATTTTGTAGTAAATTTTTATACAACGATTATCATGCTATTAATATAACAAAATAACAACAAAATAATAAATATATAAAATAAAAAGTAAATTATTTATTATATGATGTCCTAGTTATAATATTTTAAAAGCATTTATCAAAAATGTATATTAATCAGTATATTTTGAGAGTATTGTAACTTTATAACACAATTTATGCTAAGCTGAAAGAAAAACTTTCAGCTTAAAAAATTATAATTTATTTTCGTTTTTACTTAGATAATCAGCAACACCTTTAGGGTCAGCCTTCATACCTTCATCACCTTTATTCCAACCAGCTGGGCAAACTTCACCATGTTCATTAGTAAATAGCATAGTATCAACCATTCTAATCATTTCATCAATGTTTCTTCCAAGTGGTAAGTCATTTATAACTGCATGGCGGATTGTTCCATCAGCATCAAGCAAGAAAGAACCTCTTAAAGCAACTGCTTCTTCAAATAAAACATCAAAATTTCTGGCAATTTGTTTTGTTAAGTCAGCTACTAAAGGAAATTTAACTTGACCTATACCACCTTGATTTACCGGCATATTTTTCCAAGCAAAGTGAGAGAATTCGTTATCGCAAGATACACCAATTACTTCAATACCTCTATCTTTAAAATCTTGATATCTTTTATCAAAAGCAATAATTTCAGAAGGGCAAACAAAAGTAAAATCTTTTGGATAGAAAAATACTACTGCACCTTTTGGTCCTATATTTTTATAAAGATTAAAATCTCCAACTATTTCATTATTACCTAATACAGCAGGTGCTGTAAAATCAATAGCTTTTTTAGTTACTATCATCGTTTATCTCCTAATTAATAAATTTTATTTGTAACAAAATAATATCATTTGTAAATTTAAAAATTTATTAATTGTGTAAATTTGTATGTAAATTAATTTTATTATCAAAATTAAAAGATTTTAAGAATAAAATTAAGACAATTTTGATAATCTTATATTAAACTTTTAATATTTAAGGAGTAAAAAATGGCAGTTAAAATTACTGATATTTGTATAGCATGTGGTTCTTGTATAGATGAATGCCCAGTAAGTGCAATCGTAGATGATGCAAATAACCCTGAGGGCGAAGATAGATATTATGTTTATGCTGATAAATGTGTTGAATGTGTAGGACATAATGATCAGCCAGCATGTGCAAGTGCATGTCCAACTGATGGCTGTATTGTATGGAGCGATGTAGTTAGTGGTCAACCAAGTCGTGATAATATCGGAAGCGATTTAAGAGATGGCTCAACTCCGGTATTTGCTTAATTAATACCCAATACAAGCATCTTTCTAGTATTTAAGATGCTTGTAGCTTCTTCATTTTATAACTCAAAATTACATTTTTTATATAAATTTAAAGCATTTTTTGATATAATTAGCTCTTTTATAAATATAAAACTTATCTAAATTAAGGGGACGATTTTGGAAAAAACACTTTCTATTATTAAACCTGATGCAGTAAAAAAAGGCGTTATTGGTCAAATTTTAACACGCTTTGAAAGCAATGGTCTAAGAATAGCGGCTACAAAAAAAATACAGCTTTCAGAAAAAGAAGCACAAGAATTTTATGCTGTACACAAAGATAGACCATTTTTTAAAGACTTAGTTGAATTTATGATCAGTGGTCCGGTTGTGGTTTCTGTTTTAGAAGGCGAAAATGCTGTGTTAAAAAACAGAGAATTAATGGGTGCTACAAATCCAAAAGAAGCGGCTCCTGGTACTATCAGAGCAGATTTTGCAGATAGTATTGATGCAAACGCGGTTCATGGAAGCGATAGCTTGGAAAATGCAAAAATTGAAATAGAATTTTTCTTTTCAAAAACTGAAATTTTATAATGAAAATTGCCTTTGCAAAACTTAGCTCTGTAGCTTATCCTTTTAAACTAGATCTTGATAATATAGTTTTTGAAGGAACTATTACAAAAGTTAATCCAAAATTAGCTAAAATAACAGCTAATTTTAAAGGATTTACTTATAGAAATTGCGATCGATGTGGTGATGAAATGGAACTTGAAATCGATCAAAATATAGAGCTTTTTGCAAGCGATGGAATTTTTAAAGATGAAAATAATACTTTAAGTGATACTATGGAGTTTTTTGACTCTCATATTGACTTAATAGAGCTTGCTACAAGTGAATTACAATCTTACTTAAGTGATTATTTTTATTGTAATAAATGTTTAAATTAATAAAGGAGTAAAAAATGGCAGTACCTAAGAGAAGAGTGAGCAAAACTCGCGCAGCAAAACGCAGAACTCATTACAAAGTTACCCTACCTATGCCTATTAAGGATAAAGATGGTAGCTACAAAATGCCTCATCGTGTAAATCCTGTAACTAAGGAATATTAAGAACAATGACGAGCATTGCTATTGATGCAATGGGTGGTGATTTTGGGGAAAAGCCTATTATAGAAGGTGTAATTCAAGCTCTAAAAGAGCGAAAATTTAAAGCCATCTTAGTAGGAGATCCTCAAAAGCTTAAAACCTTAATCCCTCAAGAATTAAACTCATATATAGAATATGAAGAGGCTTTTGATGTATTTGCTATGGAAGAAAATTCTACAGATGCATTAAAACGAAAAGATAGTACAATCTACAAAGCCATAGATTTAGTAAGAAATCAAAAAGCAAAAGCTGTTGTGTCAGCTGGACATAGTGGAGCTACTATGAGTTTGGCTACTTTAAGACTTGGAAGATTAGCCAATATCGCTAGACCTGCAATAGCCACTTTAATGCCAAATATCCATTCAAGAACATTAGTGTTAGATGTTGGTGCAAATGTTGATTGCAAAAGTGAACATTTGTTTCAATTTGCCATTATGGGTGAAGCCTATGCTAAAGAAATTTTAAAAATTGCTAAGCCTAGAGTTGCTTTGCTTTCAAATGGTGAAGAAGAATGCAAAGGAAATGAGCTTACTAAAGAAACCCATCAACTTTTAAAGCAACTTTCAAATTTTGTCGGAAATGCTGAAGGAAGAGATATATTTAATGGCACGATAGATGTATTAGTATGCGATGGTTTTAATGGAAATATCTTACTTAAAACCGGCGAAGGTGTAGCAAGTGTTATTACAAAACTTTTAAAACAAGAAATTCAAAAATCTTTTTTATCAAAACTTGGCTATCTTTTAGCAAAACCTGCTTTTAATGAATTAAAAACCCACATTGATTATGAAGAATATGGCGGGGCCCCACTTCTAGGTGTGAAAGAATGTGTCATTATAAGTCATGGTAAAAGCGGTCCAAAAGCCATTAAAAATGCTATTTTTCAAGCATTAAATTTTACACAATCAAATATAAATCAAACTATAGAAAAAGAACTTGCCAATTATGAAATCAACTAAAGCTTCATTAAAAAGTATAGCTTCTTACATTCCCGAAAAAATACTTAGCAATAAAGAATTAGAATCTATGGTGCAAACTAGTGATGAGTGGATATTAAGAAGAACAGGAATAGAACAAAGACGCATAGCAAATGATGATGAAAACACAAGTGATCTTGGTACTAAAGCAGCTATCAAAGCTATACAAAGAGCGAATTTAAAACCTCAAGACATAGATGCTATTATTGTTGCTACTTTAAGTCCTGATTGCTTTACTATGCCATCAACTGCATGTAAAATTGCTCATAATCTTGGATTAAAAGACATCACTGCTTTTGACATTTCTGCAGCATGTTCAGGGTTTATTTATCTTTTAGAACTTGCTAAATCTATGGTTGAAAGCAAAACAAAGAAAAATGTTTTAATTATTGGAGCTGAAAAAATTAGCTCTATTATAGACTATACAGATAGAAGTATTTGTGTTTTATTTGGCGATGGAGCTGGTGCTGGAATTGTATCTTTAGATGATAATTATCCGATTATAGATACTCATACAGCAAGTGATGGGGAGTTTGGAGATTTATTAATAACTCAAAGATCTCAAAAAAGTAGCATTTGCTCTCCTCTTTCTATGCAAATGAAAGGAAATGAAGTATTTAAAATTGCAGTAAATACTCTAAGTAATGATGTTGTTGATATTCTTGCAAAAAATAATATAAAAAGTGAAGAAATTGATCTTTTTATACCTCATCAGGCTAATTTAAGAATTATTAAAGCCGTGCAAGAAAAATTAAATTTTACAGATGAACAATGCGTAGTTACAGTGCAAAAATACGGCAATACTTCAGCAGCCTCAATACCTATGGCAATGAATGATGCTTATGAACAAGGTCGTTTAAAACAAGGCTCACTAATATTGCTTGATGCTTTTGGTGGTGGATTTACTTGGGGTTCAGCATTGCTTCGTTTTGGCGGAGAAAATAACAAATAAGTTTATAAAGCTTATTTGTTATTTAAAAGTTTCTATTTGATCTAATACTGACTTTCTAACTTGATTGTCTGAAGAATCTACACGAATATAAAACTCTACCCTATTATTTATTTCATCTTCTTTATTTGCACTTAAAGGGTAATTATCACCAAAACTTACAATTATAAGTTGAGTTGGATCGATTCCTTTAGCTATTAAATAATCGGCTACAACTTGAGATCTTTTACTAGCTAAATCAAAATTTCTCTTAGGATCCCTATCGCTTGCATCAGTATAACCTCTAAGTTCTATTTGAGCTTGCTTTGGCATTTTCTTAAGCACTTCACTAATACGCTTTAAAAAATCTTGTACATCAGCAGAATCAATCTGAATACTACCCCTAGCAAATTCAACTCTAGCTGGTAAATTTAAAACTATATTATTTTCTCTTTGATCTAATGCTGCTTTTAATTTTTCTATATTTTCTTGTTGAGTAATACTTAATTTCTTAAGTTTTTCAAGCTCTTCTACATTTGCATTTGAAGGTGCGCTATATTTATTATGCACTTCACTTTCTTTTTCTAAAGGACTAGAAGCAGTGAATTCAAAAATTTTAACAAATTCAGTTTTCAAGGCTTCAGTTTTTGCAGGATTACTTTCAGAAATCGCCCAAAGAGCAATAAAAAGCGCCAAAAGCAAACTTAAAAAGTCTGCATAAGGCACTGCCCATTTTTCACCTGCTGGACATTCTGGACATTTATGTTTTTTTCCCATTTTTAACTCTTATTTATCAAATTGAGAAATTCTAGGCTCATCATGACTTAAATAGTTAAATAACTTTGCCTCCAAATCTCTTGGATTAGCTCCTTCTGCAATACTTACAATAGCGTGAGAAATAACTATTCTTTCCTTAATTAAATCATGTGAATTAGCTTTCATTTTATTACCCCAAGGCCCAAATAAAGCATAAGCACCAAAAATTCCCGTAACAGTTGCTGTAAAAGCTCCTGAAATACCCGCTGCCATAGCCTGTGGATCATCGAGTAGTTTAAGTGCTAAAATCAATCCAAAAACAGCGCCAACAAGCCCCATAGTAGGACAAGTTTCACCAAAGCGTATCCAATATTCTGCACATTCTTTATAATATTCTTCCATTTCTTCTACTTGAATTTCCATACTTTCTTTAATTTCTTCTACGCTCTTACCATCTACCATCATCATCATAGCTTCTTTTAAGAACTCATTGTCAATTTCATTAGTTTTTGACTCTAAAGCCAAAAGTCCATCTCTTCTTGCTATAACAGAGTATTCTACAAGCTCAGCTATTCTTTGACTTAAATTTACCCCCGAACCTTTAAAAACTACCTTTAATTCCTTATATGCACCTTTAACAATTTTTTTATGTGTAGAAGTCATTGCGCAAAAAGCTGCTGTAGGCACCACGATAATAAAAGACGCTAAGTGTAAAACATGCAAAGGGTTACCACCCTCTAAAATATCCCCTACAGAAATACTAACAACAGCTAATACCATCCCAAGTATGGTTGAAAGATCCATTAAACATTCTCCTTATTTTAATATACCCCAATTTTTGGCAATACTTGATGAAGTTTTTAATTTAACTTTTAATTTTACAATATTTTCCATAATATCACTAGCTTTTTTTGCAAAATCCTCACAAAGTTCATCTTTTACTTCAAAAATAAGCTCATCATGAATTTGCAAAATTAAGCGTTTGTTTTCATCCAAATTTCTACTTATTTCTATCATTGCCAATTTTATTATATCGGCAGCTGAACCTTGAAGTATAGAGTTAATACTCTCTCTTTCATGCATTGCAATTTGCATAGGCTTTGCATTTTCAAAATCAAAATAACGCTTACGACCTAGCAAAGTACTTATAAAGCCATTTTGCTTAGCTTCATTTTTTACCTTTTCAAAATAAGTTTTAATACTAGTAAAATTCTCAAAATATTTTTCAATATATTCTTTAGCCAACTTTGCTTCTATTTTTAAATTTTGACTCAAAGTCTTATAACCCATACCATAAATAAGACCAAAATTTATACTTTTAGCAATACTTCTTGTCTCATAATCACTATGGCCAAAAATCATAATAGCAGTTTTTGCATGAATATCCTCATCGTTTGAAAACGCTTCTAATAATTTCTCATCTTCACTAAAATGTGCTAGCATTCTAAGCTCAATTTGTGAATAATCAAGTGAGATAAAACTAAATCCTTCTTTTGCAATAAAGCAAGATTTATAATCCTTAGCATATTGACCATGTGCAGGGATATTTTGCAAATTTGGATCTTTTGATGAAAGGCGTCCAGTAGCTGTTCCTGTTTGCAAAAAACTTGAATAAATTCTTGAATTTTCATCTTTTTTAGCTAATTTTAACAAAGGTTCACAATAAGTAGAAACTAATTTTGCAAGCTCTCTGTAAGCTAAAATTTCTTTTACAATCAAATGTTCATCTAAAATAGCATTTAAAACCTTTTCATCAGTAGAATAACCTGTCTTACCTTTTTTACCACTTGGTAATTTTAATTTTTCAAATAAAATATCCCCTACTTGTTTAGGAGAGTTAATATTAAATTTTTCACCCGCTAAATCATATATTTTTTCACTTAGTATTTTAATATCTTGATTAAAACTTTGCATTAAGTTTTCAAGCTTTTGAGTGTCAAGTTTAATGCCATTATTTTCCATCATAATAAGCACTTTGATAAATTCAAACTCACTTTTTTGTGCAAGTTCAAATAAAGGCTTTTCTAAATTTTTTAAAAAATACAAATAAAATCTTAAAGTAATATAAGCATCTTCAGCAGCATATTTACAAGCTTTTTCTACATCCACTCCTGCAAAGTTTTCTCCTTTTTTTACCAAGTCTTCAAAATGTAAAGTCTCATAAGCAAACAATCTTTTTGCCAAATCATCCATATTTACACGCAAACTTGGCTCTTTAAGCCATGCAAGTATCATAGTATCAGCATAGTTTTTTGGAGGAAGTAAATTAAAATTATTTTTTATGATTTCAAAGTCATATTTAAGATTATGGCCTATAACCGTGCTTTGATATATTTTTTCTATACCCTTTTTAGCTACTTGCATAGAAATTTGCTTACAAACTCCTAAATAATCATGTGCAAGTGGCACATAAAAGGCTTCACTTTCATGAAAACAAAAACTAAACCCTACTATCTTAGCTTCTTTAGTATCCAAGCCCGTAGTTTCGGTGTCAAAAGCAACAATACTTTGATCATCAATTTTTTCTAAAATTTCAAATAATTCTTTCTCATCTAAAATTAATCTTGCATTAAATCCTAAATTTTTATCTTTATTAGTAGGATTAGTGCGTAGTTTTTTTAACAAAGCATTTAATTCATAATGCTCTAAAATATCCATAATCTTAAGCAAAGGCTCATCTTTTGGATACTCACAATTTAAAAGCATATCTTTTACATCTAAATTTTCATACAAAGAAGCAAGTTTTTTGCTCAAAAAGGCATTTTCTTTGCCTTCAAGCAACAAATTACGACTTCTCTCATTACGCACTAGTGTTAAGTTTTCATAAATTCCTTCAATACTTTCAAACTCATCAAGTAAATTCTTAGCACCCTTAGCACCAATTCCTTTTACCCCTGGGATATTATCTGAACTATCTCCACATAGAGCTAAAAAATCTCTTATTTGGCTAGGTTTTACCCCATATTTTTCCAAACACCCTGCTTCATTATAATCATTTTTTGAAATAGGGCTATAAATACTAACTTTATCATCTTTTATAAGTTGATACAAATCTTTATCTTGAGTGATAATTCTTATAAAAATATCCTTACTTTCACACTCTTTAACTAAAGATGCGATGATATCATCAGCCTCATATCCTTCGCAAGAAAAACTTGAAAAACCCATTTTTTCTATCATTTGAATGCAAATTGGAATTTGAGCTAATAAATCAGGTGGAGGTGGAGTGCGGTTGATTTTATAATTTGGATCAATTTCACTTCTAAAAGTTTTTCCTTTACTATCAAGAGCAAAAATAATCATATCACTAGGATGTTCATTTTTCAAACTATAAATAAAATTAGCAAAACCACTAATCATATTACTAGGCTCACCTTTTGAATTTTTCAACCCCTTTAAAGCATAAAAAAGTCTAAAGAAAAAGCCAAAAGTATCAATTATTGTTAAAGTTTTCATTTTTTTCCTATATTAAAAAATAATAATAATTATCGCCCAAAATTATTTAAAAGTCGGTAAAAAGTATTAAATTTCCATTTTAAGCATTTTAGTTACAATTATATTTTAAATTTAAAACAAAGGTTTAATCTTGCAAACAAAATCAATCGCGGATGAAAATTTTCAAACTCCACAAGGAAAAAAGGCATTTAAAAAGGCTGTGTTTTCATGCTGGCTAGGAACTGCCATGGAATATGCAGATTTTGCACTTTATGGCTTAGCTGCAGCTACTGTTTTTTCAGAAGTTTTCTTTCCTGAACAAACTCCTGTTATAGCATTATTGCTTAGTTTTGTTACTTATGGTATAGGTTTTATTGCTAGACCTATTGGAGCTTTATTTTTTGGATATTTAGGAGATAAATACGGAAGAAAAAATGTATTAATGAGCACCATTGCATTAATGGGTATTTCAACTACTTTAATTGGTTTTATACCAAGTTATGCAGTAATTGGAATTTGGGCTCCTATATGTTTGGTTATTTTGCGTTTTATGCAAGGCTTTGGAGCAGGTGCTGAGCTTTCAGGTGGGACTGTCATGCTTGGAGAATATGCTCCTAGCAAACATAGAGGTTTAATCTCTTCTGTTATAGCACTTGGATCAAACAGCGGAACCTTGCTTGCGGCTTTCGTGTGGCTTTTAGTTACAAGTATGGATGATGCTAGTTTTAAAGAATGGGGATGGAGAATTCCTTTTATAGGAAGTATTTTTATAGCACTTTTTGCTGTTTATATGCGTTTAAATGTAAAAGAAACTCCTGTTTTTGAAAAACAAAAAGAATTAATGCTAAAAATTCGTCATGAAAATGAAGCACATATGAAAGAAGATGAAAGAACTTTTTGGCAGAAAAGTCGTGCATTTTGGACTATGGTGGGTATAAGGATAGGAGAAAATGGACCATCTTATCTTGCACAAGGCTTTATAGTAGGTTATGTAACTAAAATTTTACTTCTTGATAAATCAGTAGCCACAACTGCTGTTGTTATCGCTTCTTTGGTGGGATTTTTGGTTATACCTTTAGCAGGATATTTAAGTGATAAATTTGGAAGGCGTATTACTTATAGAACCTTTTGCTTGCTTTTAATGCTTTATGCTTTCCCTGCTTTTATGCTACTTGATAGTAAAAATGAAATTATTGTAATTTTAACTATCATTGTAGGTATGTCTTTAGCATCTTTAGGAATTTTTGGCGTACAAGCTGCGTGGGGTGTGGAGCTTTTTGGAGCAAAAAATCGCTATACCAAAATGGCACTAGCAAAAGAATTTGGCTCTATACTTTCAGGAGGAACCGCTCCTATGATAGCTTCAGCTTTGCTTGCTTATTATGGCACTTGGTGGCCAATAGCCTTGTATTTTGTTATCACTGCAGGAATTGGTTTTATCACAACTTTCTTTGCACCAGAAACTAGAGGCAGGGATTTAAATTTAATAGAAGATGCGATATGATACGCCTTATTTTAGATACTGATATAGGCAATGGAATAGCAGGGGCTAATACTGATGATGGTTTAGCCCTTGGACTTATTTTAGCCTCCAAAGAAATCAAACTTGAAATGATTAGCACTTTAAGTGGTAATGTGCAAGCTTTAACCGCTTATAGTGTTGCTAAAGATTTATTAAATAAGCTTAATCTAAACATACCTTTGTATTTAGGTGCTCATGAAGCTTTATGTGAAGATAGTCATTTTTGGAGACAAAGACTAGATAAAGGTGTAGAAGAGTTTAAGCTTACTCATCTTTGGGATCATATAAAACCTATAAAAATCCTAGAAAACATAAACCCAAATGCTTGTATGAAAATGGGTGAGCTTGTTATGCAAAACCCAGGTGAAATTTCAATTTGCGCTATAGGGCCTTTAACAAATATAGCCATAGCTATGAAGCTTTTTAAAGACTTTGATAAAAATGTAAAAGAAATTTTTATCATGGGTGGAAGTTTTGATATGCCTTATCATATCAAAGATACAAATTTTGGCTTTGATCCTGAAGCTGCTAGTATAGTTTTAAACTCAAGAGCTAAAATCACACTTGTTCCTTATAATGCAACAATGCAAACTATGCTCACACATGAAGATTTAAATGCTTTAGAAAATCAAAATCCACTTTGTGATTTTTTAGTGCAGACTTTAAGAGTTTGGATTGATTTTGCAAGCAAAACAAGAGGCACAAATGGCACATGGATACACGATGCATTAACTATTGCTTATATGCTTGATCCAAATTTAGCAAATTTTGATGAGTATTTAGTAGATGTCATTTGTGATAGTACTTTTGCTAGAGGAAGCACGATAAGGTGTTTTAAAGACGCTAAAATGCCTATGAAAAATCATGAATTAAAAAACACCATAAAAGTTTTAAAAGATGTTGATAATGCTAGACTTTTAAATCTTTTAAAATCAAGACTTTTAAATGGAATTTGCTATGAAAATTACAAAAGCATAACGACTTAATTTACCCAAGGCTATAAAAATACTTGCTTTTAAAAAAGAATACTTAGCAAATCCAAGCCCTAGTGCAAAAAGATCTCCCACTATGGGTAAAAAAGTAAAAAAAGCATACAAAGAGCCAAATTTTTTAAAGTTTGCATTGATTTTTTCTAATTTACATAAAGAGTTTTTAAAATATTTTTCCAAAATTTGACTCTCTCCAAAATAAGCTAATGCATAAGTACTTAAACTACCCAAAGTATTCCCCAAGCTTGCTATAAATAAAACCATATAAGCATTAAAATCTAATTTCACAAAAATAAGCACAAAAGCCTCACTAGCCATAGGTAAAAGTGTGCTAGAGAGAAAACATACTACGAAAAGCCCTATATAACTTATATCATTATATAAAAAATCAAACATTATAAATTTTCTTAGTATTTATTTTATAAACTATCATTTTAAAGAATTTTTAATAATAATTATCTTAGAATGTAAAGTCATTTGGCAATTTTTTAAAAGGAAAAACTATGGAAAGGAAAAAATTTTCTAAACTAAATTTAGAATACTCATTTAACAAAGCTTCTTTTTCTTGGCGTTAAGCCTGCTACTACATTTTCAATCATTTTTTATTTTACATTTTTAGTTTTAGTTGATCATTTTTGATTTTATATTATTAATCATTTTAAGGAAATACTATGAAAAAATATTATGGAAAATTTGGTGGGCAATTTGTGCCAAATGAAGTAAAAATAGCATTAGATGAAGTAGAAAAAGCTTTTTTAAAACTCAAAAAAGATAAAGATTTTAACACAGAATTAAAAGAACTCTTAACTAATTATGTGGGAAGACCCACACCTTTATACCATGCTAAAAATTTAAGCAAGCTTTATAATCATGAAATTTATTTAAAAAGAGAAGACTTAACTCACACAGGAGCTCATAAGATCAACAATGCCATAGCTCAAGCCTTAATGGCAAAGAAAATGAATAAGAAAAAAATTATTGCAGAAACCGGAGCAGGACAACATGGGCTTGCAACAGCTACTGCAGCAGCACTTTTGGAACTTGAATGTGAGATATTTATGGGAGCTATTGATGTAAAAAGACAAGCCTTAAATGTCTATAAAATGGAGCTTTTAGGAGCAAAAGTTCACGCAGTAGAAAGTGGAAGTAAAACTTTAAGTGATGCGGTAGATGAGGCTTTAAATTTTTGGATTAAAAATACCAAAGAAGTATTTTATGTAGTAGGAAGTGCAGTAGGACCTTATCCTTATCCGCAAATTGTTACGCATTTTCAAAGCATTATAGGTAAAGAATGTAAAATGCAACTTAGAAAATTAAATAAAAAAGTAGATTACATCATAGCAGCAGCTGGAGGTGGTAGCAATGCTGCTGGAATTTTTCATGCATTTTTAAAAGATGAAAAAGTTAAGCTCATAGGTGTTGAAGCAGCAGGTTTAGGAAAAGATACACCTTATCATGCAGCCACACTTACTAAAGGCGAAGAAGGTATTATCCATGGTATGAAAACTAAAGTTTTACAAGATGATAAAGGCAATATTGCTCATACTTTTAGTATTTCTGCTGGGCTTGATTACCCTGGCATAGGGCCTTTGCACGCATATTTGCAAGAAAGTAAAAGAGCAAGTTATCATGCTATTAGTGATGATGAGTGTATTAATGCTTTAAAATTATTATGTAAAGAAGAAGGTATTATACCCGCTATTGAAAGCTCACATGCATTAGCTTATTTAGAAAAACTTTGTCCAACTTTAAAGAAAAAAAGTGTGATAGTTGTAAATCTTTCAGGAAGAGGCGATAAAGATATGCAAAGTATTTATGAATATAAAAAAGGTGAAATTTATGGTTGAAGAATAACTTCAACCAATTTATTTTTTTATGCTTTTTAGCTCTAAATTTAGATAATACCCTGTATAAGAACCACTTTTTTTATGATTTTTAGCAAGCTCTTCAACGCTACCTTTAGCTATAACCTTACCACCTTTAACTCCACCTTCAGGTCCCATATCGATGATATAATCAGCATTTTTAATCACATCTAAATTATGCTCTATCACAAACACACTATTTCCAAGATCAACTAAATGTTGCAAAACTACAATAAGTTTATTAACATCTTCAAAATGAAGTCCTGTTGTAGGTTCATCTAAAATATAAAGAGTTTTTCCTGTATCGCTTCTGCTTAATTCTTTAGCTAACTTAATACGCTGAGCCTCCCCACCACTTAAAGTAGTTGCATTTTGTCCTAAGGTAAGATAATCAAGCCCAACTTTTACCAAAGTATCAAGCTTTTGTTTTATCTTTGGCACAGAAGTAAAAAACTCACTTGCTTCAATAATACTCATATTTAAAACATCAGCTATGCTTTTACCTTTATATTTAATCTCTAAAGTTGCATCATTATATCTTTTACCATTGCAAACATCACAAGTTACCATCACATCAGGCAAAAAGTGCATTTCGATTTTAATCTCACCATCGCCACTACACTTTTCACATCTTCCACCTTTAACATTAAAAGAAAAACGCCCTGCTTTATAACCTCGCATTTTAGCTTCTTTGGTAGCTGCAAAAAGATTACGAATTTCATCCATAGCACCTGTATAAGTAGCGGGATTTGAACGAGGAGTCCTTCCTATAGGACTTTGATCAAGATAAATTACCTTATCAAGTTTTTCCAAACCTTCTATCTTAGCCCCACTTAGTTTTTTAACTTTTTTAGCACGGTTAAGCTCTTCTTTTGCAAATGGGAGCAAAGTTTGCAAGATTAGCGAGCTTTTACCACTTCCTGAAACACCTGTAATTGCTACTAAATTATGCAATGGAAAATCTACACTTAAATTTTGAATATTATTAATACTCACATCTTTTAAACTAATAAAATCTTTTTGTTCTCTGTGTTTTTGATGGGCAATTTGCTTTTTACCACTCATATAAAGGGCAGTTTGGCTTTTACTTTTTAATAATTCTTTATAAGTTCCACTAAATACAACTTCACCACCAAATTTACCAGCATTTGGACCAATATCTACGATAAAATCTGCTTCTTCTATTGTCATTTTATCATGCTCAACCACGATTAAAGTATTACCCTTTTGCTGAAGATTTCTTAAAGTTTTAATGAGTTTTGCTGTATCTCGCTCATGCAAACCAATGCTAGGCTCATCTAAAACATACATCACCCCACTTAAACCACTACCAATTTGAGATGCTATACGAATTCTTTGAGCTTCACCTCCACTAATTGTTCTTGCATCACGCCCTAAGGATAAATACCCAAGTCCTACATCATAAAGAAAAAACAATCTTTCATTAATTTCTTTAAAAATAGGCTTAGCTATCAATCTTTCTTGCTCACTCAAATATGCAAAATTAGCTTCTTTTGAAAAAAATGCAGTAGTATTTTCTATGCTCATATCTAAAATTTCACCCAAATTTTTTTCAGCAACTTTTACAGCTAAACTTTCAGCTCTTAAACGATGACCATTGCAATCTTTACAAGTTTTTTCGCTCATATACTCGCTTAAATCTTTTTCATCTTTTAGCATTTCATAAGCATATTTAACTGCACCTTCAAATTTGCGATTTAAGCGATGTCTTTTCCATAAAAAGTTAATTTCCTTGGCATTACCATAAAGTACTAGACGCTTTTCTTCTTCGCTTAGCTCATTATATGGAATTTTTACCCTTATATCATTTTGCTCGCAAAAGGCCATTAAAAACTTATAGTAATAACTTTTATTAAACCCATATAATAGCTTTACAGCTCCTGCTTCTAGGCTTAATTCTTCATTGATAAGCTTTTTCATATCTAGCGTATATCTTATACCAAGACCATCACAACTTGGACAAGCACCTTTTGGAGAATTAAAAGAAAAACTCAAAGGCTCAAGCAAAGGAAAAGAAATTTTACAATCAAAACAAGCATTATGCTCACTATAATGAAAATGTTTTGCTATGTTTAATTCTTCATTATTTAAAACTTCAATTTCCACTTCACCAAAGCTCTCACTAAGACCTTTTTCTATATCGCTTGCAAGTCTTGCCAACATATCATCTTGCACTTGGAGTCTATCTATCACAAGCTTTATTGTATGTTTTTTAGTTTTAGCAAGCTCAATATCCTCATCAAGACGCGTTAAAACCCCATCAATTTGTGCTCTAACATAGCCTTTTGCGACTAAATTTTCCAAAAGATCTGCAAAAGTTCCTTTTTTTTCTTTGATCAAAGGAGCATAAATGATGATTTTTGCCCCTTTTGGAAGCTTTAAGATTTCACCTACGATATCTGCTGCACTCATAGATGAGATTTTTTGGCCACATTGATGACAATGTTGTGAGCCAATCCTTGCATATAAAAGTCTTAAATAATCATAAATTTCAGTAATAGTCCCAACAGTTGATCGAGGATTTTTAGAAGTTGTTTTTTGATCAATAGCAATAGCAGGAGTTAAACCTTCTATTTTATCAACATTTGGCTTACCCACTTTATCTAAAAACTGCCTTGCATAAGCACTTAAACTCTCAATATAGCGGCGTTGTCCTTCTGCATAAAGTGTACCAAAAGCTAAAGTGGATTTACCACTTCCACTAAGTCCTGTAAAAACTATAAGTTTATTTTTAGGAATTTCTAGGTTGATATTTTTAAGATTATTCTCTTTAGCACCAATTATATTAATAGTATCATTCATAACTTTTCCTAAATATTTAAAAATAAATTTATGATTTTAACATAAGAAAAATTAAAATATTTTTCTTTTTTATAAAGGAAAAATTAAAATACATTCTTAAGTTTTATATAAATAAAAATATATATAATGATTATCAAAATTATTTTAAAGGAGAAAAAATGAAATTTTCAAAAATGGTGTTTTTGAGTTTTTTTATAGCAAGTTCTGCTTTAGCTCATCAATTCTTTCCTATGCAAACTAGCAATGGATATGAAGTAGGTTTTTGGGCTGATGATCACTGGGGACAATATCAACCTGATAGGGTTTTTGGTATAAGTGCAAAAGATTCTCAAGGAAAAAATTTAAAAGCTGGCTATGACTACGAAAATAACAAAATATTTATTGAGGGAAAACCTGCTGTTGCAAGTGTTAATTATGATTTTGGATATTACACATTTACAAAAGATGGAAAACATTATGCACAAAAAAGATCTGATATTACAGATATTACTGGTGCAAATGAAGTCACTCAAACAAGAAAAATTTTCAAAATGGGAAAAAGTATTTTTTCTTGGGATGAAGGTTCAAAAAAACCATTAGGATTAAAATTTGAAATAGTTCCTTTACAAAATCCTTTAACACTACATGAAGGAGATAAATTAAAACTCCAAGTTTTACTAGATGGAAGACCCGTAAAAGGAGTTGAATTTGAAGATCAAAATGATGATATCGACAACATAGTAACAAATGAAAAAGGTATAGCAACAATCACACTCACAAAACCAAAAGATGGTTTACAAATAATAGCTGCAAACATCAAACTACCATACAATCTAGACAGATATGGCGATACTTTACAATTGACAGCGACACTAAGTTTTAAATCTAAATAATTTCAAATTCTTAGTCAATAAAATTAATTTTTAATTGACTAAGAAATATGTTACATTTTGTAATATATTAATTTTTTATTTATCCTATATAGCAATAAAATATAATTCTACGATACACTAAATAAATTCACTAAAGCAAAGGAATTAAATGAATATTACTAACAAAATATTATGGTTTTTTGTTGCCATTGTCGGTGCTGTTTGTTTTGGCATATTAGCACTCCAAAATGGCGAAAGTATTTCAGCGATTTATCTTGTTATTGCTGCTTTATGTATTTATATCATAGGGTATAGATTTTATGGTAGATATATTGCCTATAAGGTGCTAGAGCTAGATAAAAACAGAGCAACTCCTGCTGTAGTTAAAAATGACGGATGTGATTTTGTCCCTACAAATAAAATTGTACTTTTTGGACATCATTTTGCCGCTATCGCAGGAGCTGGTCCTTTGGTAGGTCCTATACTTGCTGCACAAATGGGTTATTTACCCTCTATGCTTTGGATATTAATAGGCGGTGTTTTAGCAGGTGCGGTACATGATTTTGTAGTTTTATTTATATCTACGCGTCGTAATGGAAAATCTTTAGGAGAGATGATAAAAGATGAATTAGGACAATTTATCGGCGCAATAGCAATGATTGCTATATTTGGAATTATGCTTATAATTATTGCGATTTTAGCTATGGTTGTTGTAAAAGCTTTAGCAGAATCTCCATGGGGATTATTTACCATCGCAATGACCATTCCTATTGCTGTTTTTATGGGAATTTATATGAGATTTTTAAGACCTGGTAGGGTTGGTGAAGCTTCTATTATAGGTTTTATATTGCTCATATTAGCCATACATTATGGAAGTGAAATAGCTGCTGATCCTTATTGGGCGAAAATATTTACCTTTGATGCACCAACTTTAGCACTTATTATGATGGCTTATGGTTTTATAGCTGCAATTTTACCTGTTTGGTTTTTACTTGCTCCAAGAGATTATTTATCAACTTTTTTAAAAATCGGTGTTATTGTGGTTATGGCTTTAGCTATTGTATTTGTAGCGCCTGATCTTCAAATGCCAAAAATTAATTCTCAATATTTAGATGGAAGTGGGCCTGTATTTGCTGGAGCAATTTTTCCATTTTTATTTATTACCATTGCATGCGGAGCTATTAGTGGTTTTCATGCATTAATTTCAAGTGGCACAACTCCTAAAATGCTTGAAAATGAAACTCATGCATTAGCTGTTGGATATGGCTCCATGCTTATGGAAAGTGCTGTGGCTATCATGGCTTTAATTTGTGCTTGTATTTTACACCCTGGTCTTTACTTTGCCATCAATGCGCCTGCTGCTACTATAGGTGTAGATGTTGCAAATGCAGCTGCTGCTATTTCTAGCTGGGGTTTTAAAATAACTCCTGAAGAAATCACTACTTTAACTACAAATATAGGCGAACAAAGCATATTATCAAGAACTGGTGGGGCACCAACATTTGCTGTAGGTGTTGCTTTAATTTTACATGAATTATTTGGTGGAGTGAATTTAATGGGCTTTTGGTATCACTTTGCTATTTTATTTGAAGCCTTGTTTATTTTAACTGCAGTTGATGCTGGGACAAGAGCTTGTAGATTTATGGCTCAAGATATATTGGGTAATGTTTATAAACCTTTAGGAAATATCAATAATACCTTAGCAGGAATTTTTGCAACAGCTTTAAGTGTTGGTGGATGGGGGTATTTTCTCTATCAAGGAGCGATAGATCCAAAAGGCGGAATTTACTCATTATGGCCACTTTTTGGAGTGAGTAATCAAATGCTTGCTGGTATGGCATTGCTTTTAGCAAGTGCGATTTTATTTAAAATGGGGAAGGCAAGATATACTTGGATTACTCTCATACCTGCTTGTTTTGTTTTAATCGCAACACTTTATGGAGGTATTCAAAAAATTCTTCCTTACAAAGAAGGAGATCCAATCCATAATGCTATAAGTCATGTTGCTGCTGTACAAATAAATACGCAAAAAATACAAGAATTTAATTTAAAACTTTCTCAAACACAAGATGAAGCAATAATCGAGCAAATCAAAAAAGATATAAAATTAGCATCTCAAGCTAAAAACTCCAATTTAATAAATGCAATTTTATGTGTGTTTTTCATGATTACCACTTTGCTTGTTATACTTTCTTGCTTTGGAATTTTTATCAAAAAATTAAACATTCCTTTAAAAGAAAGCCCTTATATAGCATTAAAAAAGGAAAAAACATGATAAAAAAACTTAAATTATGGTATGAAAAATCCGAAAGGTTTTTTCATCCCTTAGTTGGAGTTGCAAGCTATGATAAATATCTTGAACATATGAGAGAAAAACATCCTAAAGTACCTTGTAAAAGTAGAAAAGAATTTTTTAAAGATTTTCTTGAAAAAAAATACAATAGTGGCTTAGGAAAATGCTGATAAATATTAAAGAGTAAAGTTTTTACTATACAAATGATTTTTGGTGAAAATCACCAAAAATCAAGCATGTTTTTTTGCAAAAGCTTTCATAAATTCACTTAACTTTTGAACCTTTTCAATGCTGATAGAATTATAAATACTAGCACGAATTCCACCTAAAATTTTATGTCCTTTAAGACCTATCATACCATTTTCTTCAGCTTCTTTTACAAAAACTAGCTCTAAGTTTTTATCATAAGCTATATTAAAACTAACATTCATTAATGATCTATCCTCTTTTTTGGCATGACCTTTATAAAAACCATTACTCTCATCAATCACATCGTATAAAATTTTGGCTTTTTGTATATTTTGCTCATTGATTTTGTCTAATCCACCTTGATTTAAAAGCCATTTCATTTCAAGATTAAACATATATATAGCAAAGGTTGCTGGAGTATTAAATAAAGAATTATTTTCAGCATAAACGCTATATTTTAACATACTAGGTATATTTTTGTTTTTACTACGCTCTATCATATCTTTACGCACAAAAGCACAAGCAAGCCCTGAAATTCCTGCATTTTTTTGCACCCCACCAAAAAGCATAGCAATATTAGAAAAATCTATCTTTTTAGAGAAAAAATCACTAGAAGCATCAATTATCAAAGGACTTTTAGTCTTTGGATAGCTTTTATATTGAGTTCCATAAATGGTATTATTAGAGCATATATAAGCATAATCTGCATTATCGCTAAATTCAAATTGTGGGATATGATCAAACTCACTTTCTTGGCTACTTGCTACTATTTTTGTATTTACTCCTAAAATTTCAGCTTCTTTAATAGCCTTTTTAGTCCAAACTCCCGTATTAACAAATTCACAAACTCCACCCATATATAAATTCATAGGTATCATAGCAAATTGCAAACTAGCCCCACCTTGCATTAAAAGCACTTCATAATCATCATTTACACCATAAAGTTCTTTTGCCATTTTGATAGCTTCAAAATGCACTTCTTCAAAAACCTTTCCACGATGAGAAACTTCCATAATAGAAAAGCCTTTACCATGATAATCAAACAAATGTTCCCTAGCTTCTTTTAAAACCTCATCAGGCAGGTTTGAAGGACCTGCACTAAAATTCATCACTCTCATTTTATCTCCTTTTTATAGTATTTGAGCTTCTTTACTCTCATTTATTGAGCAAAGCTTTATAATATCTCCTTTTTTTAGCTTTTCAAGAGAGATATTTTTGCCATCTTTTTGTAAATTTATCAAATTTTTACTTTTATCAAAGAAATTTTTATGCTGAGTTAAAAGTTCCTCAAAATTATCAAGCTTATTTTCATAATTTAATAATTTTAAATTTAAAACACTCTTTAGTTGGCTTTGTAAAAAATCAAGCTTTTGTTTTCTAAGAAAAAAAGCATTTTCTAAAGACTTAGCTTTGGCTAAATTTTGCAAGTGATCGATTTTGTTTTGATAAAACTTAAGATGATTTAACATTTGGTTTTTAAAACACATAGCAAGCTCATCAAGTCCTTGTTCTAAGCTTAGTTTATTTGGAAAAATCATATCAATAGCTGCACTTGGAGTTGGTGCTCTTAAATCTGCTACAAAATCACTAATAACATAATCAATCTCATGTCCAATAGCAGAAACAATAGGCGTTTTTAAAGAAAAAATACATCTTGCAAGTTCTTCATCGTTAAAACAAAACAAATCTTCTCTGCTTCCACCACCTCTTGCCAAAATAATCGCATCTAAATTATACTCATTGGCTTTTTTTAAAGCATTTATTAAAGAATTTGGGGCACTTTGTCCTTGGGTAAGGGCATTAAAAATAGTTATTTTGCAAAGATTGTATTCTTTTTGTGAAATTAGCTTTAACATATCTTGCAAAGCAGCTGAAGTAAAAGAAGTAACTATGCCTATTTTTTTAGGAAATTTAATAATGCTTTTTTTAACATTTGTATCAAACAAACCTTCTTTTTCAAGCTTTTCTTTTAGAGCTAAAAATTTAGCTTCTAAATCTCCAAGACTTGTTTTTTGCATACTTTTGGCGATAAATTGATACCTGCCACTTGCTTCATATAAACTCACATAACCTCTAAGTTCAAGCATATCGCCAACTTTAGGTTTAGCTTGGACAAACTGATTAAAACCTTTAAACATCACACAAGCTATGCTTGATTTTTCATCTTTTAAATCAAAATACCAATGTCCTGAACTATGAATGGTAATTTTAGAAATTTCTCCACTAAGCTCTATATCATCAAGATGAAATTCTAATAAACTTTTAGCTTTTAGATTAAGTTCTGAAACTTTCATTTTTTTCTTGCAATAAACATAGAACAAACACCAAAGCTAAAACTTTTATACTCTAGCATTTCAAAATACTCACTCAATTCTTTAATAAATTCTTCTTTGCTTAAAAAATCTTCTATCGAATTTGGTAAATACTCATAAGCACTATAATTTTTACTGATAAATCCACCCACTTTTGGTAAAATATTTTTTAAGTAAAAATCTCTACAAGCAGCTATAAAACCACCCTGCTCTCTTTTAGTAAATTCAAGCACAAGTAAAATCCCATCCTTTTTCAACACTCTTGCAAATTCTTTTATAGCTTCTTTCCTATCTACCACATTGCGTATGCCATAACTTATACTTATGATGTCTGCACTTTCATTTTCGAGTGGAAGTTCTTGTGCTTTTGCTTGTACAAAAGTCGCATCAGGAATTTTTTTCTTAGCCACTTCAAGCATGCCCGCACTTGGATCAACCCCTTTTATACTAATGATATTTTTATTTGTCCTTAAGGCTTGATTTTGCCATTCTATAATCATATCGCCTGTGCCACAAGCCACATCGATAATATCAAGTTCATTGTTAGAAAATTTAAAAACATCTAAACAAGCTTTTTTTCTCCAATTCACATCACTTCCAAAACTTAAAATTCTATTAGCCTTATCATAAGTTGGTGCTATATCATCAAACATTTTGACTATTTTTTCTTGTTTTTGCATGTTTTTCCTAACTATATATTTTTAATTTTTTAATGCTTTTTTCAATTTGTTTTATTATATTTTCATCATAAGAAATTTGTTCTAAATGATTATGTTCAAAATAATTTTTTAGTTTTTCAATACTTTTTTCTTCAAACATAGTTGCAAAATAGCATAATAAAAATTTTATTCTTTCTAATTCTTCTTCATGATTTGTTTGAGATTTTACAATTTTTTTCTTTAAAAAAACTAATTCTTTTCTTAGTTTAAAAGCCACTAAAGATTTTAAAATTTGATTTTTCTCTCCTTGATAAAAACTACAATCATTCTTTAAAATAAAATCCATATCAAGAAAAATATCATTGATTTTTTCATCACTTAAAATAAAAATATATTTTTCTAATTCAAATTTACAAATTTTATCATTACAAATTTGTTTTTCCAAATTCAAAATATAATCTTGAAGTTTATTTTGAATACTCTTTTCAAAAAGAGTGTTAAAAAGCTCAAAGAAAATGCATATTTGCCTAAGACTTGCAAAAAATTGCTCAAAACTTTCAAAATTTAATTTTTGTAAAAAATTCAATCTGTCATTTTTTAATCTTTTTAAAAGTACAAAAAGTAAGATTTTACCCGCTTCAAAACTTTGAATTTGATTTGGAAAATGCAAGCTAATATCTTCTTGTTTATCTAAAATTTTAATACATCTAGCACTATCAAAAATTTTAGAAAAATCTCCATATAATGCTAAATTTTTACTATAAAAATTTTCATTATCTGTGATTTCTTTATAGCTTTTAAAAAAGTGAGGCAAATTAAATTGCTTTGCCTTTTCAAAAGTAGGAAAAACAACTTTCAAAATGACCAAATCTTGCAGATTATTTTTAAACTTATAAAGTAAAAATCGAGCACTATTAATCTCAAAACTAATTCTAGTTTTCTTAATAACACTTCCTATAATTTTTTTACTTTGCTGTTTAAATTCTTTTTTAGAAAGTTTATGATTTTTTTTATCTAAAATATCATGCAGTTTATAAAGTGAAAATCGATAATAATTTTTATTAAATTTTTTATATTTAACATCACAAAAAGGACTTATACGCGTAAAGAAAACGCGTATTTTATCCTTAGAATATATAATTTTTTCTTCTTTTAAAATTTTTATAAAGTCATCATTTTTGAGTAAAAAGCGTCTTTGGACTTCACAAACCATTTTATTTTTTACAAGCTTTACAACCATTCACATAAGCAAATACGCCAAGATAATCAATGATATTGCCAATTTTTTTCTCAAGATCTTCTTGGTATTTATTTATCCCACTATCTTCATAACATACATCTTCTATATGATTGCATTTGCTACAAATTACATGTATATGAGGATATTCATAAATATCATAACAAGTTTTTTGATTTGGAGTGTTGATTTCTACAACCAAACCTTGTTCTTTTAAAGTATTTAAATTTTTATACACTGTAGCTAAAGAGATAGAAGGATATTCTTCCTTAATGCTTTCGTATAAAGATTCTATATTAGGATGTTCATGGCGTTTTAAAATTTTTAAAATACAAAGTCTTTGAGGAGTAGCTTTTAAATCACAATTTTTAAGCAATTGAATAAGTTCCATTATTAATTCTCCGATATTTTTTATATAGTATAACGCTTTTTTTATAAAAAAATGATTATATTAAAGGATATTTTTTATCTTTTAATAAATTTTAATCTTTTTACACAAAGATTCAACATCAATTTCTAGAAATTTTTCTACTTCATTTGTTTTACCATGAGTTATAAATTGATCTTCAAATTCAAAACTTACTAGTTTTATATGATAAAGATTTTCTTTTTGCAAGAAAGTTGCAATCAAACTTCCCACTCCACCTATCTTAGCACTATCTGAAAAAACAAACCAAGTTTTTGTATCTTTTGCCAATTCTTTTAAAAGCTCTTCATCTAAAGGTTTTGCAAAAATCAAATCTATTAAGCTTGCATAATCTAAACCAAGTTTATCTAAAGCTAGTTTTGCCTTAGCCACACCCTGACCAAAACCTAAAAATACTTTATCGCTTTGCACTTTAGATAAAATTTGAGCTTTTGCAAGTTTTATCTCACATGGATTAAAATTTTCATCTAATAAAAAATTACCTCTAGGATAACGAAAAGCAAAAACACCTTGATGAAAATAAGCATACTCCATAATTTTTTCCATCATAGCCTCATCTCTTGGAGCCGCTAAAGTAATATTTGGTATAGCACTTAAAAAACTAACATCAAAAGCACCTTGATGAGTTTCCCCATCTTCTCCTACTATGCCAGCTCTATCCATAGCAATAACTACATTTAAATTCATAATAGCACAATCATGGATAACTTGATCATAAGCTCTTTGCATAAAAGTGCTATAAATTGCTATAAAAGGCTTAAAACCTTCTTTAGCCATAGCTGCCATAGAAGTAACTGCATGTTGTTCTGCAATTGCTACATCCCAAAAACGCTCAGGATATTTTTCCATTAGCTTATCTATTCCAGTTCCACTTGGCATAGCAGCAGTTACACCTACTATATTTTCATATTTTTGAGCTAAATTTAAAAGTGTATTTGAAAAAATTTCTGTCGCACTTTTTTTGTTCATATTAGCCTTTAAACTCTCTCCGCTACTTCTATCAAAAGCACCTACTCCATGCCATTTGGCATTTTTACCTTCAGCTAATGTATAACCTTTGCCTTTGATAGTTTGCGCATGCACTACACAAGGTTTATTCATAGCTTTAGCTTGATTTAGCGCATTTATAACTTCATTTAAATTATGTCCATCAATAGGCCCTATATATTCAAGTCCTAATTCTTCAAATAAAAGTCCAGGTGTAATAAGTCTTAAACCCTCTTCAAAACGCTTTGCCATATAAGATGCGCCTTGAGGAAAATACTCTAAAAGATTTTCTATGCGTTTTTTAAACTTTTGATAAAACTGCGTTGCCATTGCTTGAGAAAGGTATTTTGAAATAGCTCCAATTGGCCTTGAAATACTCATTTCATTATCATTTAAAATAATCACACAAGGATATTCTCTATCGCCAAGCTCATTTAAAGCTTCATAAGCCATACCTGCACTTAACGCTCCATCACCTATTAATACAACAGGTAAGCGATCTTCTTTTTTTAATCTTATAGCCTTACAAGCTCCAACTGCTAAAGATATAGAAGTGCTTGAATGTCCTGCTACAAAATAATCCCCCTCATCAGGCTTTGTATATCCACTCAAGCCATTAAATTGTCTTAAAGTATGAAAATTATCTATCTTACCACTTAAAAGCTTATGTGGATAAGATTGGTGTGAAACATCAAAAATAAAAGGATCTTTTCGCACATCAAAAACATAATGCATTCCTATACTAAGTTCAACTACACCTAAATTTGAACTTAAATGTCCACCATTTTTACTCACTGTATCTATGATAACTTCACGCAAATTACTAGCTAAATTTTCCAGTTCTTTAATTTGCATATTTTTAATATTTAAGTTATTTAAATCTATCATTCATTAACCATGTTTTTGATTTTTTGCAAACGATTGTTAAGGTTTGACTCTATATTACCCGCATCACTTAATATTAAAATACTTCCCTTATTAATCGCATCATCAAGACTAAATTTAATATTGCTTTGTTCTTGCAAGTGTGCTTTTACATATTCAAAATCATCAGGACTTAACTTTAATTCTATCTTAGTAGCATTTTTAAGTTCACTCATAAGTTCTTTTGCTAAATTTAATGCTATAAGTGATGAATTTTCTTCGAGCTCTTTTGCAATCACTTCCTTTGCAATAATTACAGCTGTATCGGCTAATTCTTTTTCATTTTTAGATAAAAACTCATTTAAATTTTGCACTGTATTTTCAAGCTTTTCTACGCTTTTTAAGTATTTTTCCTTCAAGGCTTCTAATTCACTTTCAAAATTCTTTTGTGCTTGTTCATAACCTTCTTTAGTAAATTTTTCCTTTGCATGTTCTAATTCTGTATTTAAACGATTGTTAAATTCAGCCTCTTGGCTTTCTATCTGCATTTGCAACTTAATGATATTTCCTGACATTTCATCAGTTTTTTTAAGTAAATCTTCAACAAAATCAGGTTGAATTTGTGGTTGTGGGGTTTGTGGAGTAGCTTCTATTGTTTGATTTTCTACTGCTTGTTGTGTGTTTTGGACAGGAGAGACTTGATTTATAGTTTGAATTTCTTCTTGTTTTTGTTCTTCACTAGAGGGCATTTCACTCATAACTTTAAAATGATAACCCTCAACTACATGAGCAGAAATATTTTCAGGTGAAATTACATTGGTTAATTTTGCCATAATCTTACTCTATCATCTCATCAGCCTCACCCACTTGGATAAGACCTTGTTCTGCAAGTTTTTGCACCACTTCTACAACTTTTCTTTGTGCTTCTTCTACATCTTTAACACGCACAGCACCCAAAAAGCCCATTTCTTCTACAAAAGCTTCAGCAGCGCGCGTAGACATATTGGACATAAATTTTTGTTTTAAATCCTCACTTGCGCCCTTTAAACCTATCATCAAATCACGCTTGTCAGCAGCTTTTAAAACTTCTCTAATCGCATTAGTACTAAGTTGAGAAATATCATCAAAGGTAAACATTAAATCTTTAATGGTTGTAGCAAGTTTTTCATCACTTTGCTCAATATAAGAAAGTGTTGTTTTAGAGGCTTTTTGACCCAAGCGATTAAGCACTTCAGCAACTGCTCTTGGACCACCCACTTCAACTTTATAAGAAGTAAGACTTTCAAGCTTACTTTCAAGCACAGCAGATACTCTTTTGATAATTGAAGGAGATATATCTCCAAGATTTGCCATTCTTATTACAACTTCAGCTCTTAATTCATCGCTAAAATATTCCAAAGTTTCAGCAGCTTGAGTAGTATCCATATGAGCTAAAATCAAAGCTATAGTTTGCGGGTGTTCTTTAATGATAAAGTCTGCAAGTTGTTGTGGTTTAATTTGTGAAAGATAAGCAAAATTTTGATTATTTTCCATACTTTTGGTAAGTTTTTCCAAAATTTTATTGGCAATTTCAGGACCAAAAGTTCTAAATAAAATTTCTTTTGCATATTCCAAACCACCACTTTTTAAGTATTGATTTGATTGCAGTAAAGTATAAAATTCCTCAAGTACTGCAGTAGCAACTGGCTTATCAACATTTTTTGCTAAAGCAATATAGCGAGAAATTTCAGTGATGACATTAATATCCATATGAGAAAATAAAACTGTCGTTACATCTTCTCCAAGTTGGATTAAAAATATGGCGACCTTTTCTGGCATAGAAAGGTCATCATAGACCATTTTTTGTTCTTCGCTAAGCTTTATCATTAGATATCCTTCTCACCAAATTCAGCTTCATTTTCAACAAGTTTTTGCAACAATAATGCCACTTCTTCGCCTTTTTCATTAGCTACTGCTCTTAATTTTTCAAGTAAAACATCATATTGTAATGCATCCTCATCAAAACTATCTCCAAAACCAAGCTGTTCTTCAACTTTTCTACGAGCAGCATTGAATTTTTCAATAGCATCTTCAGCCTCATCAATAATCTGCCCATCCTTACCTTCCATCTCTTCTTCAAGTCTAATATCTGCAAGCATTTTTTGAGAAAATGGCACAATAACTTTTTTGTAAAAGATAAAAAGCAAAATCGCAGCAAATACATACTTAACAGGTGGAATAAAAGGCTCAACAAATCTTGAATAAAAAGTTTGAACCTTATTTTCAACTTTAGCTGTTCTATGAAATTCCAAATTATTTACTTCAACCGCATCACCTCTAGCAAGATTAAATCCTATGGCACCTTTAGTAAGATTTTCAATCGCTTTAATTTCTTTATCACTCAAAGGAATATATTCATTAGTAATATTTCCCTGATCATCAGTAATTACTTTATACTTTCCATCTACCACAACAGCTGCAGAAATTCTTTTAATGGTTGCAAATTGCTTAGTGGTGTTGGTAATTTTTTTAGAAATTTCATTATTAGTTGTAGTTTGATTTTTAGTATAAACCTCGCGCGCACCTTTATCATCCAAACCTTCCACAGGACCGATGTTTGAAACAGCACCTGGTACACCTTGAATTTCTTTATCTTTATAGCCTTCTCTATGCTCTTCCAAGGTTTGCTCACTACGCACAACGGTATTTGGATCATATACTTCACTTTGTGATTCTTCTTTAGAAAAATCATAATCAATACTAACCTTTGCTACTACCCTATCATAGCCACCTGCAAATGGAGCAATAGAAGCAACAATTTTTTGCTCTAATTCATATTCTTGATCTCTTTTATATTTAATTTGAGCAGCAATTAAATCACTTTCAAAAGCACCCTCATCATCTAAAGGAATACCTTTTTGATCCATGATTTTTACATTTTCTGGAGTAAGTTTTGTTACTGAAGAAGCGATTAGGTTTTTAATCCCCATAATTTGCTTTTTATTAAGCTTTAAACCTTCTTTTATAGTCAAAGCTACTGAAGCAGTTGGTGGAACTTGTTGTTGGGTAAAAAGTGTATCTTTAGCAAAAGCAATATGAACCGTAGCACTATGAATAGGCTCTAAACTTTCAATCGTTCTAGCAAGCTCACCTTCTAATGCTCTTTGGTATTTTACCTTTTGCTCAGCTTCTGTGGCTCCAAATTCTTGTTTATCAAAAAGCTCAAAGCCTACTTTATTATCTTTTGGCAATAATCCTGCAGAAGCAATAGCTAAACGCTGTTTATATACTTGTTCATTAGGAACTAAAATCGTTCCTTCATTACGCAAAATATAAGGAACTCCACTTTTTTCAAGTTGAGTTACTATCATCGCCGAATCACTAGTATTAGCATTTTCAAATAATACTGAATATCCAGCTTCGCTAGCTACTGTAGAGCCACTTCTAAAAAGGGTTAAAAATACTAAAAATCCAACTACAACAACAATAGAAGCAGCAATAATAATACGCTGTCTTAAACTTAAATTTTGATAAAGCTGACCTACTTGGTGCAGTATAGTTTTATAATCCATTTATTTCCTACAAACTAAAAATTTTTAGAAAACTCTTCAAAAAACCTTGAATTTTCATACTCTGTACCTATACTTATACGCACAGCATTTAAACCATAACTTTGTAAATTTCTTATTATTATACCGTTTTTAAGCAGTTTTTCAGATAAATCTGTGCTATTTTTTTCATCAAAAAAATAGGTAATAAAATTTGTATAGCTTGGAATGTATCGAATTTTATAATTTTTAGCAAAATCTTCATAAAGTTTCATTTGTGAAAAATTATTTTCTAAGGTTTTTTGCACAAACTCATCATCATCTAATGCAGCAACAGCAGCTTTTAAACTCAAATTAGTCACATTAAAAGGTGCTCGTAATTTATAAAATGCATTGATAATTTCCTTGCAAGCTATACCATAACCCACTCTCATACCGCCCAAACCATAAAGCTTAGAAAAGGTTCCTAGATATACTGCATTTTGAAATTTATGGATTAATTCTTTAGGATTAATATGTTTTTTGCTATCTTTAAATGAAGCAAATTCATTATAAGCTCCATCAATGGCTACCAAACAATCCTCATCAATTTTCTCTAAAAACTCAAAAACCTCACTTGCGTCTAAACACTCGCCCAAAGGATTATTTGGCAAGCATAAAAAGATTACTTTAATTTCATTTTTATGCTTTTGATATAACTCATATAACTCATTTAAATCATGGGTTAAGCTTGGAGTTTTATAAACCTTAACTCCTAGTTGTTTTGCATAAATTTCATACATAGCAAAACTAACCCCGCATTGCAAATAAGCCTTAGAATGATCAAGTTTTGCATGTACTATATATTCTATAATTTGATCACTCCCACTACCTATGATGAGATTTTCTTTTAAAATATCATATTTTTGTGCTAGAGCTTGTTTTAATTCACTCATAGTATCATCAGGATATAAATGAGCTAAATGTGCATTATTTATGATGGCTTCTTTAGCTTTTTTACTTGTGCCATAAGGATTTTCATTACTTGCTAGTTTAATAACTTCTTTTAAACCATATTCTTTAGCAATTAAATCCATATCCTTGCCACTTTCATAAGTTTTAATAGCTTCTAAAAAAGGATTAAATTTCATTACTTTCTCCTGATAAATATGATCCAAGCCATTTTATATGCTCAGCTTTTTTTAATACTCTTTGGACATTTTCATCATCAATATGTCCTTCAAAATCTATATAAAAACTATGCACAAATTCTCTTGTTTTTATAGGGCGTGATTCAAGTTTTGTTAAATTTATCCCCTCTTTTTTAAACTCATATAATAAATCACTAAGCCCACCTGGTTTGTGTGCAGCAAGTGCTAAAATAGAAGTTTTACAATGAGGCATTTGAGGTATTTTTATATCACTTAAAATCAAAAACCTAGTACGGTTTGCCAAATTATCCTCAATCGTTTCAAATAATATAGGTACATTATAAAGTTTTGCTGCAATTTTAGAGCAAATCGCAGCTGAAGTAACATCTTGCGAAGCTAAATAAGCCGCATGAGCTGTGGATTTACTTGCTACAAATTCTACTTCACTTAAATCATGACTTTCTAAAAAATTTCTACATTGATTATAGCCTTGTGGATGAGAATATATGCGTTTAATATCTTTTAAATTTTCACTCATACTTACAAAAGAATGATGAATGTCCATATAAATTTCAGCAAAAATCTTTACATCTTCATATTTTCCAAGACAATCAAGCGTCACACCCACTGCACCTGCTGTATTATTTTCTATAGGTACTACTCCATATTTTGCTTCTTTGTGAGCTAATTCTTTAAAAACATCTTCTATATTTGCAAGTGGAGTATAACGACTCATAGCACCAAAACGCGTTCTTGCTACTTGATGCGTATAACTTCCCTCAGGCCCTAAATAAGCTATGCTTTGAGGCATTTCTAAATTTCTTGATACAGCAAAAATTTCTTGATAAATTGCTTCGATTGCATTTTGATCTAATAAACCATGATTATAATTTTTAAGTCTATTTATAATAGCTCTTTCACGCTCAGGTCTATAAATACTTCCACCTAAATTTTGTTTAATAACTCCTATATCTTTAACATGAAGCATTCTTTCATTAAGCAAAGCCAAAATTTTATCATCGATAGTATCGATTTTATTGCGTAATTTTTCTATATCTTTCATTTAAACCTCGATATGTAGTAATCCTTAATACTATCATATACAAAATTAAGTTTAGTTGTATCAAGACCTTGAGTGTTAGAAATTTTACCACTTAAAACTAAGCCTGTTTGCATACCAAGCTCATAAGCACCAAGCAAATCGCCTTTAAAATCATCACTAATAATTAAAGTTTTTTTAAAACTCACATTACAATCTTGCTGTTTTAATAAATTTAAAGCACTTTCATAAAAAGCCTTACTAGGTTTTCCTATCACTTTATAATCAAACTCGCATGCATTTTTAAGCATAGACATGATACTTCCAACGCCCGGATAAAGCCTTGAGTTTTTCTTATAAATACTACCCTCATGCATTGCTATAGCTTGCACGCCATCTTTAATATACTCTATCATATTAGCAAAATCTTGAAATTTAAAATCATCATAACTTGCTAGCAAAAATGCTTTTGGATTTTTATAATCAAGCTCATAACCTAACTCTTGAAGTGAATCTAAAAATTCTTTTGCTCCAAAAGCTGCTATTTTACAAGGCTTTAAATGATCTTTTAAAACACAAAAAGGATCAATATAAACTTTTTCATTAATTTCAAAACCCAAATTTTGCAAATAATTTAAAAAATCTAATTTTTTGGTATTATTAGTAATAATTACATAAGGAATTTTTTCTTTATTTAAAGATTTAATGAGTTCTAAAGCACCATTTATAGGACTTTTATCATAATCTGAAATCAAAGTTCCTTGCACATCTAAAAACAACATTTTAATCCTTTAAAAAATCAAGCTCTAAAGCAATTTGATCCTCATAACTTTCTCTTTTTCTAATCATTCTTACCTTGCCATTTTCACAAGCTAGCTCACATACTCTATTGCGAGTATTGTAATTACTACTCATGCTAAAACCATATGCACCTGCGCTTTTAACTATGATCAAATCTCCTGCTTTTGTTTTAGCTAGTTTTCTATCTTTAGCTAAAAAATCTCCACTCTCACAAACCCCACCAACAATATCACAAAGGCTTTCTTCTTTATTTTCACTCAAAAGCTTGATTTCATGATAAGCACTATATAAACTTGGACGCAATAAATCATTCATCGCCCCATCAATAATCACAAAACGCTTTTTATCATTAAATTTTTCATATAAAACTTTAGTAACAAACTCGCCTGCATTTGCTACCAAAAACCTGCCAGGTTCCATACCTATACACACATCAAGACCTTGCAAACTTGCTAAAATTCCTTGAGCATAATCATATAAATTTGGCTCTTGTTCATCTTTATAACAAACTCCTAAACCCCCGCCTATATCAAAGAATTTAATATTAATTTTCAAAGCTAAAAGTTCTTTTACTAATTTTGCAACAATCGCTGAGGCCTCATGGATACTACTTATATCAAGAATTTGTGAACCTATGTGAAAATGCACTCCAACTGACTCTAAAAATTGTGAGTTTTTAGCATAAAGATACATTTTTTTAGCACTTTCTATATCTACACCAAATTTATTTTCATGCAAACCTGTAGAAATATAAGGATGTGTTTTAGCATCTACATTTGGATTTACCCTTATGCTTATACGAGCTATCTTTTGACCTTCTTTAGCAATTTGCTCCAAAAGAAGCATTTCTTCATAACTTTCTAAATTTACATAAAGTATGTTTTGCTCTAAAGCATATTTTAATTCATCAGCACTTTTACCTACCCCGCTAAAAATAATTTTATAATTTTTAGCCCCTGCTTTTAAAGCTCTATAAATCTCACCCGCACTAACACAATCAAACCCACTATCCAAAGAAGCTAAAAGCTTTAAAACACTTAAATTAGAATTTGCTTTGACTGCATAAAAAATTTGTGATTTTCTTGCCTTAAAAGCATCTTTTAACATTGCAAAACGCTCTTTAATTTTATCAAAATCATAAATATAAAATGGTGTGTTGTATTCTTTTGCTAGTTTTAAATAATCCATAAAAACCTCACTTGTAGTTATTTGTGTTTAAAATAATAAAAACTTCCTATACTTATTAAAATAAATACTGGTAGCATTATACCAAGCTCTGGAAGTAAAATTTCATTTTCACTCAATCTTGTTAATAAAAACAACAAACCCCAAACTAAAAGTATGCACACAAAAAACACAAAAGCTAAAAGTGCGAGATTAAAAAATCTTGCTGTTAAAGGAAAATAATAATACACAATAAGCATTAAAAATGGCGCAAAAAATGGTGTAAGAACTAAAGAATATAAACTTGTTCTAAGTGTATTAGTAGAAATATTTTGTTTTGCAAAAATTGCCATACTTTCTAGCGCGTCTAAAATAGAATAAGAAGGATTGCTCTCTACCAAAGAAATTCTTTCTAAGATTTTTGGAGAAAAGTCTTCTAAGCCTTTGATATTTTTAAATTCTTCTACGCTTAAACCCTCTTTTGAAACAATCAAATTTTGTGGTACATTAGTAGCTTTAGCGTCATTTAAGTTCCAAGAATCTCCATCAAATTTAGCAGTTTTTGCATGGATTGTGCTTTGAATGTCTAAATTTTTTACATCAAAGATTTTTATATTATATAAGGTTTGAGAACTTGTTTTTTGTATATAAATAAATTTATCATTATATTTAATCAAAACTTCCCCACCCTCTCTATCTACAACGCCACGCTTGAGAATATTACTTTTATATTCATCTGCATAAGCAAAGGCACTAAAATTAAGTCCTACATAAACACAACAAAAAAACATAGCCCATAAAAAAGGATAAAAAATCACTTGATTTTTACTTAAACCCAAAGCATACAAGCTAACAAATTCATTCGAGCGTATCATATTAAAAATACATAAAACCAAAGCAAGGACTATAGCTAAAGGTAGTATATAAGAAGCTGCTGAACATGTTAAGAAAAATATATACAAAAGCTCTAAATTTGCACTTTTTGGCAGTCTATTGAAATTGAGTAAAAAATCAATCGCTACGAAGAAAAAAGTCAAAGAAAAAAATAAAATAAAAAATGATTTTAAATACAAAGATGAAATATAGCGAAAAAATATACTCATCGTTTAACTTTTTAAAGAATATTTTGAAGCGATTTTTTCTATATCAGAATTTAAAAGCTCAAGTAAGGCTTTTTTACTATGTTCTAAAACCTTAGTTAAGCTTTCTTGTTCTTCTTGTTTAAATTTTCCCAAAACATGAGAAATTACATCTTGTCCTTTTCCTACTCCTATGCGTACCCTCTCATAAGCATTGCCACAAAGATTATCTATACTTTTAAGCCCATTATGTCCACCGCTTGATCCACCCATTTTAAATTTCAATGCACCCAAATTTAAATCTATATCATCATGGATTACAATGATTCTATCACATTTATAATATTCACTAACAGCTTTTACACTTTCTCCTGATAAATTCATATAAGTGGAAGGTTTTAAAAAAAGAGTAGAAGAGCCTTTAAAAAGCTCTCCTTTAAATTTGGCATTTGAAAGCTTTGCTGTTTGCAAATCTTTCAAAATTAAGTCAATTAGCATAAACCCTACATTGTGACGGGTTTGGGCGTATTGTTCTCCTATATTACCAAGTCCTACGACTAAGGTCATTTTATCTTGCTTTTTCTACGCCAACTACAGCTACTCTATCAGCATCAACCATAGTTACACCCTCAGGTACAACTACATCGCGGATTAAAAGTGCATCACCAACATCAAGTTTAGTTACATCTAATTCAAAATAATTTGGTAAGTTTTCAGCTGCACATTTTACTTTCAATCTTCTTTTTGATTGGATTAAAACACCTTTATTTTTAAGACCCATAGCTGTTCCTACAATCTTTACAGGAACCATATATTTAGAAATAACACCTTTTTGTGCTACTTTTAAATCTACGTGTTTTAATTCTGCAGTTACAGGATCTTTTTGATAATCAACTACCACAACATTTAATACTTTATCTGCTACTTTTACATCAAAAGCTAAAGTAGTTTTTTTGCGTACTTCTTTAATAAATTCATTTACTTTAAAAGCAGCATTGATGTTTTCTAATCCTTTTCCGTAGATGTTTGCGATTAGATAACCATCTCTTTTTAAAGCTTTAGCAGCTTTTCTACCGATACTCTCTCTAACGATACCTTCTAACATCTGTTTCCTTTCTAAAAAAATAAACGCTAATTATAGCCAAATAAGTTTATAAAGATTTTAAAATATCTTCATAAGCTATGCAAAATTGCTCCAAACCATCATCAAGCAAATCTTTACAAGCTTTACTTAAAGCATCTTTTGAAATATTTGCATTTAATTTTTTCTCTATACATTCATCTTTCAAAGGCTCTTTAAATATAATTTGCTTACCTTTAAAAGCCTTAATAGCATCTAGTGGTGCAGTATTAATAGCTTTATCATAGAGTAATTCTTTAATATAATAATCTTTTTCTAAATCATCACCCTTAACACCTGTACTTGCAAATAAAGCTCTAATATTTGTTTCATTTTGTTTAATGATATAATTATAAGCCTTTGTTGCAGTAAGAATTCCTATATAATTTTTATCTAAAACTTGATTATTTAATAATCTATCAAAACGGCTTACAAAAATACTAATAACTGCTCGAGGCTCTTTTTTAGCTGCGGTATTATTTTTTCTAAATTCTTTTAAACCTAAATTTAAAGCTTCAAAGCATTTTTTAGTTTGCTCAAAATCAAAAATCAAAGTAGCGTTAACATTAATACCATTTTTCATTAATTCTTGCATTACTTCATAAGAAGCTTCTGTAGCAGGAATTTTCATCATCACATTTTCTTTTGCAATTTGCATGTATAATCTTTTTGCTTCGGCCAAAGATAGGCTAGTATTATCTTTTAATCTTGGGTCAATTTCAATACTAATAAAACCATCATTATTTTCATAATAATTAATAGCTAATTTATCCGCAGCCTTAGCTATATCTTCTATCGCAAGATACTCATATAAAGCTTTTTTATCTTTAAGATTTGATTTTTTGATTTTTTCTTTATAAATAGCTGAGTTTAAAATCGCATTTTTAAAAATAGCAGGATTTGAGGTAGCACCATTGATTGTTTTTGAGTAAATTAAATCTAAAAATTCATGATCTAAAAATTCATTTTCTATAAAATCACACCATAGTGAAAATTTTTTCATTGTATTACCTTTATTATTTCTTTTAAATCTTTCTTATCTATACAAATATCTGCATGAGATTTTAAAATTTCTTTGGCACAAAAAGCTATTTTTAATCCACATTCTTTAAACATAGAAATATCATTAGCTCCATCGCCTACACACATAATTTCTTCTGTTTTTAAATTTAAAAATTTCTTAAGTCTTTGTAGTATAATACCTTTTGAGTTATTAAACATAATTTCTCCGCCAACTTTTCCTGTTAAAAAACCATTTTTACTATGTAAAAAGTTAGCAAAACCAAAATCAAAATGAAGTTTATTTTGTATTAAATCAATTCCTTCATGAAATCCACCACTAAAAACAATTATTTTTATATTCTTACTTTTTAAATATTCACATAATTCTTTAGCACCATTCATCAAAGGTAAATTTTCACAGCATTTCTTTACCTGCTCTATAGGCATACCTTCAAGCAAAGCTACTCTAGCACTTAAGCTTTCAAAAAAATCAAGCTCACCATTCATTGCTTTGTTGGTGATTGCTTTTACAGCATCACCAACATTATATTCTTGCGCTAAAATATCGATAGTTTCCCCATCCATTAGCGTAGAATCAAAGTCAAAGGCACAAAGCTTTATCATTAAAACTCACGCTTTAATAAAGCTTCAGCTTTTAATATAGTCAAGATATTTTCTTCTCTTTTGCCTATACCAAAAATCATACCTTTTTCTTTTAGTAAAGTTTCAGGTGGCGGATCAATCCTGCTTCTGTGAATTTTAATAGCTTCTGTTAATCTATCTATCACAAAGCCTGCATTACCTGCAGGAGTTTGATTGCCATTTGCTATACCTTTTAAAACAATATATCTTGTTTGAGGAGTCATTTTAGAACTACCTTGATTAAATCTTTTAGCAAGATCAATCAAAGGCATAACATTACCCCTCATATTAAACACACCTAAAACATAATCAGGTACACTTGGAACCCTAGTATATTCTATAGGTTTAATAATTTCTTGGATATTAAGAATTGGAATAGCGTATTCCTCATCTCCTACCACAAAACCAACAAGCTGAATAATATCCTCTTCTTTATCTACATCAGGTTCTGCAATTTGCGCTTGTTGTTTTTGCAAAACCTGGTTTAATTTATCATTCATCTTCTTATCCTAGTTTTAAATTTTTTCTAACTACATTTTCTAAGTACTCTGGAGAGTAAGGCTTAGTAATATACTCAGTCATTCCTACTTCCACACCTCTTAAGCGGTCTGATTTACTAGTTCTTGAAGTTACTGCAACAAGTGGGAGGTTTTTATATTTAGAATATTTTCTAATTTCACCTGCTAAGGTATAACCATCCATTCTTGGCATTTCAATATCAATCAACACAGCATCAATATCATGCTCGCCTGATTTAATTGTATTTAATGCTTCAACACCATTAGTTGCTTCTATAATACTTACACCTAGTGGCTCTAATGATTTTTGCATGATATTTCTATCCATTTTAGAATCATCCACTATAAGCACTGTATAATCACTTGGTTTTTCTTTAGTTGTTTTTTTAGATTGTGATTCAATTTGTGCTTTAATATCAACTTTAATTTCTTTAGCTATATCCATCATAGCAGCAACATCGATAATCAAAGTTACTCTACCATCACCACGGATAGTTGCTCCTGCTATACCTTGGATATTTTGCAAATACTCACCCATAGACTTGATAACAATTTCTTCTTGACCTACTAAAGTATCTACTATAATACCAAGCTTACTTTCTGCCACACCTATAACAACTACATAAGTTTGATCAGTATTTTCAAGCACTTGTTTTACGCCAAATACATCTGAAAGTCTTACTAAAGATAAAACCTCATCTCTTAAGCGAAGTACATTTTTACCTTCAATGGTATAAATATCATCAATTGGCACTCTAACTGTTTCAAGAACACTTGCAAGTGGAATAGCATAAAATTCTTCTTGAGTTCCCACAAGTAAAGATTGAATAATCGCCAAAGTAAGTGGAATTTTAAGCTTCATCACAGTGCCTTTTCCAAGCTCACTATCGATTTCAATCACACCATTTAATTTTTCAATATTAGTTTTGACAACATCCATTCCAACACCACGCCCTGAAACATTGGTGATTTTTGCAGCGGTTGAAAAACCTGGTTTGAAAATCAATGCAAATGCTTCTTTATCACTCATTTGATCAGCTTCACGCTCTGTGATTAAGTTTTTCTCTATTGCTTTTGATTTTAACACATCAGCATCTAAACCTTTACCATCATCGGCAATTTCAACAACGATATGATTTCCTTCATTATATGCTTTAAGATTAACCGTTCCTTTTTCTGGTTTACCATTAGCTATACGCGTTGCTGGATCTTCTATACCATGATCACAAGAATTTCTAATCATATGCATAATAGGATCGCCAATTTCTTCTACAATAGACTTATCAAGTTCAGTTTCTTCCCCTGAAATTTCAAGCTCCATTTGTTTACCAAGTTCACGGCCTAAATCACGCACAACTCTTGGGAATTTATTAAATACTTTCGCAATAGGTTGCATTCTTGTTTTCATAACCGCAAGTTGAATATCTGTAGTGACAATGCTAAGTTGAGAAACAACTTGATTTAATTCTTCTAAGAATTTTTCTCCATCATATCTTTCTTCAACATCATCATAAATTTTTAACAAGCGGTTTTTACCTAATACAAGCTCGCCAATTAAGTTCATTAAATGATCAAGTCTTTTAACTTCAACCCTAATTGTTTGATCCATATTTGCACCACTGCTTCCACCACCTGCTGCAGGGACCTTTTTCTCAGCTGCTGCATTTTGTGCCTGTGGAGCTGGCTTACTTGGGGTTGGAGTTGATTCTTGAGTTTTTTTCTTTTCAGCGCGTCTTGCTTGATCTTCAGCTTTTCTTACTTTTAAAAGTCTTTCAATTTCAGCTTCAACCTCATCATCACTAAGTTTATTTACATCAACTTCAGGTTCTTCAGCTTTTGGCTCTTCTTTAACTTCTTCTTTTGGCTCTTCAGCCTTAGCCGGAGTAATTGATTCTAAACTTTCTCCTTCTGAAATTGCGGTTAATCTTGCACAAATTGGAGCTATATCAAGTCCGATTGCTGTATCATTTCCATTATCTCTAATAGAATTTAATAAAGTCTTCATCATATCAATAGATTCTAAAACTACATCCATTACTTCAGGAGTAATTTTAAGCTCATTATGTCTTGCTTTATTTAAAACATCTTCCATATGATGAGTAAGTTTTGTTAAAACATCAAAATTTAAAAAGCTTGATGATCCTTTAACAGTATGCGCAACGCGGAAAATTCTATTTAATAATTCTAAATCTTCAGGATTTGCTTCTAATTCAACCAAATCATGATCAATTTGCTCGACTAATTCAAAGGCTTCAACTAAAAAATCCTCAAGTATTTCTTGAATATCTTCCATTTTTACTCCTCACCTTTTTCATGTTTTGCTATGATACGAGAAATTTCAGCAAAGAAATCACTTGCATTAAATTTAACTAAATACCCATCTCCACCTGCTTCTTTAACACCTTTATCACTCATAAATTCATTTGATAAAGAAGAGTTAAATACGATAGGAATATTTTTAAATCTCTCATCATCTCTAACTTTTGCTGCAAAATGGAATCCATCCATTTGTGGCATTTCAACATCACTTACAATAATTTTTAAATGTTTATTTAAATCACTGCCATAAGTACTATAAAGCTCTTCTAGTTTATGTAAACCTTCAACACCATCTTTAGCTTCAATTACTTTAAGACCGATTTTATTTAGTAAATCTTTAACAAGTTTTCTTGCAGTTGAACTATCATCAAGTGCTAAAGCCATACCTTCGATTTTTTGAATTTTATCATCGTCAATATCAGTTTGTGGGGTATAAATTCCAAGTTCTTGTACTATACTTTCTAAATCTAGGATAAGTAAAACCTCATCTCCTTCGATCTTAGTTACACCAGTAATTTTACCTTTATCTAAACTACCCGCACTTGTTGCAAAAGTAGCTGGCTCAATATTTTTCCAGTTAATTCTACGAATTCTTTTCGCCTCATGGACAATAAAACCGATTAAAACATTACTAAATTCAGTAATGATAACTCTAGGTTTTATATTTGTCATTTCTGGTTCTTGAATTTGCATCCATTTTGCTAGGTTGATTACAGGAATCACCACGCCACGAAGATCAAAAATACCTTCTACATATTCAGGTACTCCTGGAATTTCAGTCAAAAAAGGAATTTTAATGATTTCTCTAACCTTAGAAACATTTACACCATAAATTCCCTCATAGACTTTATCGTGGCCTTGCTTAAAGATGCGAAAATCAACAAGTTCCATTTCATTTGAACCTGTTTTAACGACATTCTCATCAAACATTATGCCTCCTTAAGTTCTATTTTGTGAAATCTGATTTCTGGCTCATATTTTACTATAAAAAAACTTTCCTTGTATGCAAAAGTAGCTAAATTTAGATATTTTATATCTTCATTTTTTAAAAATACATCTTGATGATAATGACCTTCTATTACAAAGCCTATATTATAGTGCTTTAAACGCTCTTTTACTAAAGCAGAAAAATGGGGAATTTTTCTAATAAGTTGTTTTTTGTTTTGATTTTTTAGAATTTTTTGAGTAATTCTTTCTTTACTAATAACATTTAAAAAATTTAAAAAAAGTAGCAAATAATGATTTCTCAAACTCTTTAAGCAAAACTGCAAAAAAGGTTTTAAAAAAATATCCCCATGGGCTAATTTTACTAAGGTTTTATCTTGAAATTCGCAAAGCAAGGGTTGTTGTTTTATACTAAAAACTTTCACTTTTTTAAAAAATTTAGCTAAATTAAAATCATGATTGCCTTCTAAATAAATGATTTCAATTTCATACGCAAGTTCTTCAAGTAAGTCTATATAAGCTTTTGCAAAATCATGCGTGGCCTTTACTTCATAAATTAAAAGATCAAATATATCACCCATTAAAAAAAGCTGTGGAGTTTGAATTTTTTTATTTTTTAAGGCTTGCAAAAACTCCCAAAAACCACGCCTATTTTTATTTTCATGCGCATCGGCAATAAAAATAGCATTTTCTTTTATAATTATTTTTTGCAAAAATTAAAATTCCAAAGCTTTGTATTCTATAGAAATGATTTCAAATTCACTCTCGCCTTTTGGCAAACGCACTTTAAAATCATCCCCTTCTTTTTTACCAAGCATTGCTTTAGCAATAGGCGAACTAATGGAAATATAGCCTTTTTCTAAATTTCCTTCATTTACCCCTACCAAAGTATAAGTGCTTTGTTTTTCACTTTCTAAATCCTCTACAACAACAGTTGAGCCAAATTTCACACTATCATGCTCATAAGAAGATGGATCGATGATTTGTGCTCTTGAGATCAAATCTCCAAGTTCAGCAATCTTTCCTTCTATAAAAGCTTGTTTTTCTCTAGCCGCGTGATATTCTGCATTTTCTTTTAAATCTCCATGGCTTCTTGCTATGTCTATTTCTTCTACTACTTTTGGGCGTTCAACTTTTTTTAAATGCTCTAATTCTTTTTCTAATTTCTCATAGCCGTATTTACTCATAGGTTCTTTTTGCATGATTTATCCTTATTTGATTTCATAAAGTATTTTAGCTAAATTTTTTGCACTTGCAAATTGCAAATATTCTTTTAAAAAATCTACTTTATCAAAAAATGCCTTATAATCGTATTTAAGATAAGCTTGATATAAATTTTCCACATTCACTTGCTCTTGTAAAAATTCAGGATTAAGCTCGCTTTTTCCTGCAAAATCCAAAAAGATATTTGCAAGGCCTATATGTTTGAGTTTTACAAAACATCTTGCGATAAATACATCAATAGCTTTAGCTTTATAAGCAAGCACAAAAGGCGTGCCGACCAAAGCTGCTTCAAGTGTAGCTGTGCCACTACAAATAAAAGCAAAATCAGCATTTTTTAGCACCTTTGGGGTGTTAGTTTGAATTTCAAAATTACTCATTTCTCCGTAAATTTCTAATCTTTTTAAATTAAACTCGGGCACACAAAGGATTTTTTTACCTTTAAATTTAGTGCTTAACTCTCTAAAAATAGGCATCAAACGCTTTATTTCACTTTTTCTTGAGCCCGGTAAGAAAGCGATGATTTTTTCATCATCTTTTTTTGAAAGTATAGAATTTATATCTTCTTGATTTTTAAACTCTTTTATCTCATCTAAAAGCGGATGTCCCACATAAGTGCTTTTACTAAAAAACTCACTATCAAAAGGCAAGATAGAAGCTAGCACATCAAAATGACTTTCTATGATAGGAATGCGTCCTTTTTTCCATGCCCAAACTTGAGGTAAAATATAATAAATTCTTTTTACTTTGGAATTTGCTTTTTTTAAAGCCTTTGCAAAAGGTAAGTTAAAGGCAGGAGAATCTATACATAAAATCGCATCAATTTTTTGAGCAAAACTTAAACTCACTAGCTCTTTTATGGCTCTTTTGGCTTTTAAAATGAGCGGCAAAACCTCTATAAAACCCATAGCACTAAACTCATGTGAGCTATAAAGTGGCTTGGAATTTAGACTAAATTCTTCACATAAATTCTCATCATAAATTCCCACTAAATCAAATTCTTTATACTCATTTTTATAAGCTTTTAAAACTTCTTTTAAATGCAAATTTGCTGAAGGCTCTAAGGCACAAACTAAAAAGGTTTTCATTTGAAAATCTCAAAAAATTCATTTATTTTGTTTTCTGAAATTTTTACTATACCATTCTGTATATTACTAACTTCCACACTTTTAAATCTTAAATTAGTCATTTTGCAAAAAATTCTTTTATTTGAAACCCCCATTTTAGGATATATATATAAAAAAAATTCTTTTTTGATTACAATGCTTTCTTTGTGATATTCTAAATAACAAGATAAAAGATAATTTACAAATAATCTTGATGATTTTATTTGTTCCAATGCTTCATTTTCATTCTTTTTACTAAGACTTGATTTTATTTCAGAATAATATACAATTAATTCGTTATTCAATATTCTAAACACAATAAAATCGCACGATTTATTTGTAGAAAAGCTATTTAAAAGATTTAAGGTATGTTTGTTTTCATCTTGCCTAAGTATTAAAAAATCATCTTGATTTTTTAATGTAAATTCTATTTTTTTAATTTTACTATCTTCATGTTTTTCAAAGACTATAAAACAATTGCCATTTGGTTTTATTTTCAGATCATCTTTAATAGCATCTCTAAAAATTTTTAAGTGCTTATTTGTCATATCTAGTCTCACATATCTTTTCATAAATCGTACTTTGATTTTCATTTTGAGTATCTATAGGTTCATCAAAGGTATTCATAAAAATTCCTTCTTCTTTAGTGATTTTTACCCCTTCAATGGTATTTTTACCTTTAATGTTTTTAGCAATATAAGCTTTAATATCTTTAAAATCAATTTTATTTTCTTCTATATAACCTTTTGATTTGAGTGTTTGTATTTGTTCATTTGTTAATCCATTTAGCATTATGCAATTATTTAATTCTCTAACTATATAATCACTATGAGTAGTAATAAAAATTTTAACACCTGCATTTGCCAAAAGCGTAAAAAGTCTTGCTAGTAAAATTTGATTTTTAGGATGGAGATTAAGTTCTGGCTCATCTATCATCAAAATATCACCTTTTTGAGCTTCATGTAAAATATAATGATTTAGTATAAGCAAAGATCGAACAGAACTCGAAGCTCTTTGAATTAAAAATTTACCTTTGATAATTCTTTTTTTTGCACCCGGTGCAAATTCTACACCTTCTCCGCTAACCAAGTATTTTCCACCAACAATTTCAAATAATAAATCTAAAATATTTTGATATAAATTTTTACTTTTAGAATTTTTATTTATACCTTCTTGTATAAAGCTCGTTTTCTTTACTACCTCATCTAATTCTCTAACAAAATAAATATTATCTTTAACCGGTTTTGGATATCTAGAATATTTTTCTACTAAAATATCTATTACAGCTTCTTTAATATCACTACTTCTAACTTGAGATATCCTATCTACAATTTCATTTTTATTTACATCCAATTCCTTTTGAAACATTGAAGCTCCAGTTCTTTCTGCACTCAAAATAAAAGCTCTTGGGTATTTTGGAGTTAGAAATAAAAAAAAAGATGTTAAAAGCTGCATAGTTTTAATCATAATAATTCTATCTTTTACTTCAAAATTCTCATCATCATTCTTATAATCTAATTTTATATATTCGCTATTGATTTCTGACAAATTAATCAAATTTTTATTTTCTGAAAATTCTTTAAATCTATTTACAATATCTTCATTACTTAACTTACCTAAAAAATAATCTAATTCTTGGTTTAAAAAAACACTATCATCAAAATCTCCGTCTTTTCCTGCTAAGATTTCTGATAATTTTTCCTTATAATCATCGTATGTTTTTTCAATTACTTCTTTGTAAATAGCTAGAATTTCCCATGTTGATATTGTGATAGTATATTTTTCAGGAATTAAAATATTTGAATGTTTTTGAACTATTGAAAAAAATACACTAGTTAAATTATTACTTAAAAAATCCAAATAACCGTATAAACTATAAGTAGCATAAGTTTTCCCAGTATTATTTTCACCACAGATTAAAGTAATATTTCCTACTTCAAATTCTGCCTCATCAAGCATTCCAATATTTTTTAATTTTACTTTCATATTTTTCCTTCAATATATCTACTGTGTAGGATTTATATTTTGGCTATTAAAATTATCTACAAAAATTTAAAGACATTCTAACAAATTTTAACTTAGAGTTTAAACCCGCAAAAGCGGGTTAAATTTAATAAATCGGAGTTGCTTCAACAATAGCAGGAGCAAAGAAAAATAACTCTTTTAACTCTATCGGCACAGAAGGATTTACAGTGCAATCATCTAAGCCAAAACGATTTTCTATAGGTACGCGCGCTTCATAAAAGGTACTCATGCATTTTACCCCGCCATGAGTTAAAGATCTAATTTGCACAGCTGAACTTGTAGTAGGCATGATAGAAAAAACCGTTTGCATTTGCCCATCTTGTAAATCTTGCTTGCAAGATTTCACTCCAAAAGATTTTTCACTTAAGACAGCTAAACACACATCAGCACCTCTAGGGTTTATAAACTGCACATAGCCAAAAGGGCGTTGCACGGCATATCTATCTTTTTGTTTTAACGCATCGCTAAGAATTATCTCTTTTAAAAACCAATTTTGCTCTTCTAGTTTTTCAGAGCTATATCTAAAAGGACTAAGTGAAATTCCCGTTTCTAAAGATCTTATCGCGAACATAGGTGTAAAATCTTCTAAATCATCAAATAAAACTTCAGCTTTTAAAAAACTTAAAATAAAGCAAAATAAAATACAAATTTTTCTCATCATCTTCTCCTAAGGTCTTCTAAAATTTACAGGAAAATGATCCGAAGCTAAAAAAGTCCTAAGTCCTGCTACAGCTAAGATTGCAAGAATTCTAGGCGGACTATATAAAGATGTAGTGCTTGAATTTCCCGTAATTGCATAATCAATTGTATTGCCACCTGTTTGTGTAAAAGAAGGAGGTGCGACTATATTAATGCGAGATCTTAAATCCGGATCAATTAAATTTACAATAGTCCCAGGAGGTCTGTTGAAATCCCCTAAAATCATCCAATTAACCTGTGGCATATTCCTAAAGTGCATATCCACAGCACTTATAATAGCCCCTGCATCATTACCACCTCTTGATAAAGCGTGTATGCTAAAAAACGCATCATTTCCTATACGAATTCCTATAATAGGCCTTGAAGCAACGGTTGGAGGTGGTAAAACTATCACCTCATCAGCTCGCGCTCTACTCACAATAGCCATATTTACGCGATTTGCCCCAACATCAACTCTTGAGTAGTATATATAAACTGAATTTGGACGACTTGATGAGCCCAAATTCCACTCATACTCATGAATAGGAATGCCAACTCCCACGGGTTGAACTTGTCTTGGCGTCATTATAGCAGTACTTGGTAAAACTCCTGCTTCTTGAACAGCCAAAATATCCATAGGATTAGCACCGGTTACAAGCTGTCTTATACTAATATTCCACTTACTTTCAGTAGAAGCTGATGCACCTTGTAAATTCCAAGTACCACTATTATAATTTTCCAAAGCAGCAAATAATAAATTAAAACTAAAAATCAAAAATACTATCTTTTTCATCATCACTCTCCCGTATAAGCATAAGGCGATCTTGTTTGAAAAGCAGGCGCACTAATGCTCCATTGTCTATCTAAATTTTTTTCTTTTGATTTCAAACAAGGTGTCAAATAAATACTATAATAGTCAAAATAAAATTCCTCCATTACATTTCCAACTGTCGTTTGTATACATTGTTGTGTTGCAAAATTTTGAATTTGATAAGCACCATTGCTCATAGGATATAATCTCCAAAATTGTGCAAAATTTGTCTGATCGCAAGGATAATGTACTATACCATTACCATAAGCATTTAAGCAAGTTAAAGTTTTTGCATTTTTAATCATCACAGTATTATTTGGAAATTCAATGAGTTGCCACACTCTTGCATCACCAAAAGATTTACTATCAAATAAATTATACCCCCATATCCAATTGCCTGGATTTAAAGCCCAAACCGTTAATGCAGCTCCATTTGGGTTCATAATAGTTACAAAATCGCTTACAAATCCTATATTTTCATACAAAGCATTTGAAGTAAATCCATTGCTTGATGTAAGCCTTGGTAATGGTCCTTTTACAGCATTATCTCCTTTAAAAGTATTGACTTTCATAAGAGGTGGCTCAAGTGGTATAGCTGGGATTTTCTTACCTTCCACTAAAGTTGGTGTTTTTTGTTTAGCCGGTGGAGTTGGATTTTTACCTATTTTCAAAGGATCTCCATCGCTAAAATCTCCAAAAGAACGCCCTAAAGGATTGATTTCTTTAGAAGAACATCCAACAAAAAAAGTTATAAATACGCTCAATATCATCATAAATCTAAGTTTTTGCATATTCTCTCCTTAAAAAATATAAATTTAAATATATTATCATAATTTTAAATAAATTTTGATAGAAAATATCATTTAATAAAATCTTCTTAGATTAATCAAATATTTTAAAAATGAATTGTTATAATTTTATTAATTTTAATCTAAAAAGGAAAAATTATGGATATTGTACAAAGATTTATAAATTACACTAAGATTAATACCACTACAAGTAGAGAAAATGGCGCCAAAGGCATTATGCCATCAAGTCCTAATCAAATGGAGCTTGCAAAATTACTTGAAAAAGAATTACAAGAACTAGGTTTAAAAGACATCAAAAGAAGAGAAAACACCATTACCACAGCTCTTTTACCAGCAAACACTCCAAATGCTCCTAAAATAGCCTTTTTTGCGCATTTAGATACAAGTATGGAACAAACTAATGACACCAAAGCACAAATCACTAAGTATCAAGGTGGGGATATATGCTTAAATAAAAACTTAGATCTTTATTTGAAAGAAAGTGAATTTAAAGAGCTTAAAAACTACATAGGAGATGATATTATCCACACTGATGGCACAAGCTTGCTTGGAGCTGATGATAAAGCAGCTATTGCAGCTATTATGGATATGCTTGAATTTTTTGTTAAAAATCCTGATATTAAGCATGGTGATATTTATGCTTGCTTTTTACCTGATGAAGAACAAGGTTTAAGAGGGGCAAAAGCTTTTGATATAAAAGAAATTAATGCTGATTTTGGATATTGTTTAGATTGTTGTGAGATAGGAGAATTTATTTATGAAAATTGGAATGCAGGAGATTGTGAAGTAGAATTTATAGGAAAATCTGCTCATCCTATGAGTGCTAAGGGAAAATTAGTTAATTCTTTACTTTTAGCACATAAATTTATCTCTATGCTTCCAAATGGCGAAGCACCTGAATACACAGAAAATAAAGAAGGATATTTTTGGGTTAAAGAACTCAAGGGAAATAGCGCTAAAACTATTTTAAAAATAGATATTAGAGAATTTGATGATGAAAAATACAAACAAAGAATGCAATTTTTACAAGATTTAAACGATAGTTTTAAAAAGCTATATGGAGAAGAAAGAATTAACATTAAGCTTAACGATCGTTATAAAAATGTCTTTAATAGTCTAAAAACAACCAAATCTTTGCCTATTAAACTTGCTTTACAAGCTTATGAAAATTTAAATATCAAAACTAAAATCATTCCTATGCGTGGAGGATACGATGGAGCGGTGCTTTCGGAAAAAGGCCTGCCTTGTCCAAATATCTTTACTGGAGCACATAATTTTCACTCTATTTATGAGTATTTACCTGTTAAATCTTTAAAAGCGGCAAGCAAAGTTATACAAGAAATCATCATCCTAGCCGCAAAATAAATTTAAGCCTTTTAAGGCTTAAAATTATAATAACACAAAAGCAATTACAACCACCGAAACAACACAACCTAAAGCAGTTCTTTTAACAATTTCTAAAGGACTAACCCCGGCTATAGCTGAAACGATGATACAAGCTCCTAAAATAGGCGAAAGGTATCTTCCAAGCACTGCTGACATTGCCACTGCAGTACCAAGTTTAACTTGATCAAAACCAAGATCTTGAGCATGAATAGTTACAGCCTTGTTAAATGCCATAGCAGCAGCATCACCGCTACCTGTAATCATAGCCATTAAAAATGGTATAAAAGTTCCACCAAAACGCACATAATGCTGTTCATTTTTAAGCCATTCTATGATAATATCAATTACACCGCATGCTTTTAAACCCGCAACAAAAACACTAGCAGCTATGATAATCCCTATAATCTCTGTATAAGATTTTCCCATGCCATTGAAAAACTCTTTAAAAATATTATCAGGCTTACTCATAGTTACCACCAAAGCTATAATCGCCCCTAAAAGCATGGCTTCAGCAACTCCAACTTGTTTTGTCCATGTTAAAAACTCATAATCATTTAAAGGACTTGCGCCTATGATTAGTACAATCAAAGGCACTAAAGGCATAAGCGCATAAAATACATTTACTTTTTCAATATTATCTTCAGTCTTGTTTTGATTAGCCACTTCAAAAACTTGCCCTTTTTGATAATCTTTAAAAATCACTGCCATAATCATCAAAGAAATCATCACTATCACTCCTGCTGTTAATGCATTTGGAGTTTGAGTTAAAACAATTTCTTGTATATTTTTCCCTGAAATTTCAGAAATCAAAGCCGTATGAGAAACACCTGGACTTAAAATTCCTCCTATAGTTCCACAAAGCACTGTTGCTGCTGCCATGGCAGGTTTTATACCTGAAGCCATTAAAAGCGGTATTAAAGTCGCACCAACTGCAGCTGAACATCCTGCCGCTGAAGGTATAGCTATAGCAATAAAAAAAGTTACCATAAAAGCAAGTGGGATTAAGAAAAATCCTACATTTTTCAAAGGTGTTGTAAGTAATCTAACCAAATGTTTATCGCATTTAGTCACTTTCATCACAAAAGCAAAACCCATACTCGCACAAATTGCCTTAATCAAGGCAGGTTGTACCATAGCATGCGTAAAAGCACTCAAAGCTTCAATGGGCTTAAGTGAAATCAAGCACAAGATAAAACCAACACTAATTAAAGCTGTTTTTGTTTCCACTTTTTTAATAAGCAAATAAACCACAGCCACAATACCAAAAATCGCAGCTAAAAGATAAAAAGTTTGCATTTTTCTCCTTTAGATTTTAGTTGTTTGATTGACTTTTAAATATTCTACATTAAATGGATAGCTTAGCTTTAACACATCATGATGACCTATGATTTTTAAGCTATCATCTTGCACTTTTAATGCAGAACCCTCCGGTATAGCATAAACAATGTCTTTTGGATTAGTTAATAAAAACTCTTCCAAACGCTCTTCTCTACTTTCTCCGTTGTGTCCAGGAATTTTCCCGCCAATAAAATGTGGGTTGATTTGATAAGGAAAAACCCCTAAACTATCAAAACTTTTTGGCATAACAATAGGCATATCATTAGTTGTTTTTATGCTAAGACCTGCTATGTTTGAGCCTGCACTCCAACCTATATAACAAGCCCCTTTTTCAATACGCTCTTTTAACACTTCAAGCAAATCATTTTTATATAATTTATGCAAAAGCATAAAACTATTGCCACCACCTACTAAAAAAACCCTTGCATTTAAAATCGCTTCTTTTAAATTTTCAAAATGGTGTAATGATTTGATATTATCTTTTTTCAAGCCTTCTTTTACTCTAGCTTCATAAGCATCATAAGTCCTTCTAACACCCGCATAAGGTATAAAAAGAATTTCTTCATCTTTCATGGAATTTTCTTTTAAAAAATCATCTATAAATTCTCTAGTATGACTTAAATAAGCACTATCTTTATAGCCAGAAGCACTAAAAAGTAAAAGTTTTGACATCATTCTTTCCTTTAAAAAATTAATCAAAACTATAATTTTAATATTTAAAAAATGAAAAAACAATTTAGTAATAAAAAAATATTGTATTACTTGTGTTAGAATTTAAAAAAAGGAAAAAACATGAAAGAAATTTTAATAACAAACGATGATGGCTATGAAAGTGAGGGTTTAAAAAAGCTTATAAAAATGCTAAGAAAGCATTTTAAAGCTAAAATTACCATAGTAGCTCCTGCTAGTGAAAAATCAGCATGCTCACACTCCATAACACTAACTAAGCCTTTGAGATTTCATAAGGTTGGTAAAAGATTTTACAAGCTTGATGATGGCACGCCTGCAGATTGTATTTATCTAGCTTTACATGCTTTATATAAAAAGCGTTTGCCTGATCTTGTCATAAGTGGAATTAACAAAGGTGCTAATGTAGGCGAGGATATAACCTACTCAGGAACTTGCGCAGGTGCTATGGAAGCAGTACTTCATGGAATTCCTGCCATTGCTTTATCGCAATTTTACAAAGATAATCAAAAAGAGCTTGATTATAAACTTGCTTTAAAACTTACTAAAAAAATAGTCAAAAATATCTTTGAAAAGGGCTTTCCTTTAGATAAAAAAGAATTTTTAAATATCAACTTTCCTTCTAGCAAAACAGCCTTTCAAGGCTTAAAAATTTGCAAAGCAGGTAAAAGAATTTATAGCTATAAAGCACACTCAAATACAAATCCAAGAGGTGTAGAATACTACTGGCTAGCTGCTGCTAATCTTGATCATGAAAATGAAAAAGATTCAGACATAGCACTTTTAAAACAAGGCTATGCCACAATAACCCCTATAATGCTTGATCTAACAGCTTATAAACAAATGAAAAATCTCAAAAAATGGATGAAAAATGGATAGATACACGCGTATAAAATGGCTTATTAATGAAGAAAATTTTATCAAAATTCAAAACACTAAAGTTTTAGTTTGTGGACTTGGTGGAGTTGGTGGAATTTGTGTTGATGCGCTTTTTAGAAGTGGCTTTAGTAATCTAACTTTAATTGATGCGGATAAATTTGAAACTACTAATCAAAACCGCCAGCTTCATAGTGAAAATATAGGCGAAGAAAAAGCTAAGGTTTTTGAGCGTATTTACAATGCTAAAGGTATAGTCAGTAAAATCGATGATGAGTTTTTGAAAAGTTTTAATTTGAGTGAATTTGATCTTATCATCGATGCGATTGATGATATACCTGCTAAGGTTGCTTTGGCTAATTTACTTGATTTGAAAAAGCAAATTTTTATCTCATCAACCGGTGGAGCTAGAAAGCTTGATCCAACGCGTATTAAAACGACAAGCATATTTAAAACACATGGCGATGCTTTAGCTAAAAAATTCCGCTATGAACTTAGAAAATCAGGCTTTAAAGGGGATTTTGATGTGGTATTTTCAGATGAAGAAGCCCATTGTAAAGATCTTGGCTCATTTATGGGTGTAACAGCTTCTTTTGGACTTGCTCTAGCTTCTTTGGCTTTAAGGAAAGTGCTTGATAAGAAAGCTTGATATAAAAGACTTAGCTCCTTGTATCAAGCTTTTTAAGCAAAGCGTATCCATTCTTTGTAAAAATGATTATACAAAAGAACAAATTCGTGCTTGGATTAATATAAACCAAAAAGCTTGGGAAGAAAAATTTCAAAATCAGCTAGGTTTTATTTATGAAGAAAAAGGCCAAATTGTATCTTTTATAAATATAAATTTAGAAGAAAAAACACTCGATCTTTGCTTTACTCATACAAACTATGCTCATCAAGGTTATGGTAAAGCTTTATTAGAATTTGCTCTTAAAAACTACCCTTATAGTGAAATTTATACTTTTGCTAGTCTTAGCGCTAAAAATTTCTTTTTAAAAGCAGGATTTAAAATCATCAAAGAAAACATTGCTATAAGAGATCAACAAGAATTGAAAAATTTTTTCATGAAAAGAAAATAAAACGATTTTAAAAAAGCAAACAAAATGCATTTTATCTGCTTCTACTTTAAAATTTTTAATGTCTTAATTACACTCAATAAAGGTATTATAAAAGATAATAATAAATTTTTCACTACAAAGATAAAAATTATAAATATCATCAAGCTAAGTAAAAACACAAACTGGAATTTAAAACAATATAGACAAATTGTAGGTTTTATAAAAAGTAACAAAATTTACGCTTTTGTCTTAAATATATAAATGTAAATGATTAAAAAAGCTTTACCTAAGAGAAGAAGTAGTAAAACTATATCTAGATCAATTATAAACAAGGATTTTGTATGTTAGCTTTAAGCACTCATCTTTTTTTGGCTATTTCTTTGATATTACTTTCATTTGATAAAGTCAAAATTTCGTATATTTTTTTACTCTTTTCAGTCTTGTTGGGATATGTATTTAAAATTATAGATATAACTTTTATAGTGATTAATGTATTAGTTTTTATAACGGCTATATTGTATCAGTATAAAAAAATTTTCATATTAGAAATAGCATTATTTATCTATGCTTTAGCTTTATTTCTTCATTTTATCCCTGGTGTAAATAACATCAAAGTTTTAGATCAAGTTTATGCAAGCACAAATAGCGCACCTTTTAATCTTTACTTTAGTATTGACAAGCCACTAGGGGTTTTTATACTTTTTATACTTTTTCCTATTTTATTTAAAAACACAAACTACACCAAAGCTTCAGTGTTAAAATGGAGCTTATTGCTTTTATCTCCTATTCTTTTGCTGTGCGTGCCTTGGTATTTAGGTGTTATCAAACTAGAAATAAGCATACCATCATGGATTTTATATTTTTTATTTTCAAATCTTTTGTTAGTTGCTTTAGTAGAAGAAGCTTTTTTTAGAGGTTATCTCCAACAAAGACTTACACAATTTATTCACCCCAATCTTGCTTTATTAATCGCAAGCATAGCTTTTGGATTAGTGCATTATAAAAGCGGTGTTTTGATGATTGTATTTGCTGGTGTTGCAGGCGTGATTTATGGCTTAGCTTATAAATACTCAAAAAGCTTATGGATGAGCGTATTGTTTCACTATGGATTAAATTTAATCCATTTGATATTTTTTACCTATCCATTTTACTTAAAACATTAGCGATTATAGTTTTCTAACTAGAAAAAATAAAGGATGATAAGTCAAGGTATTTTGAAATTCTTTTTCATAGTTTTTTAAAAATGCCTTGCCTATGAAAAATTTTTCACTCAAAGCATTTACTCCGCTTAATTTCAAATGCCTAAAAAGCTCCAAAGTATCATCAAATTTTAACTCTTTTAATTCTTCTTTTGCTTTTATGATCTTAAAATTTTTAGAAAGTTTTTGCCTAATTTGCTCTAAAGTTAAATATTCAAGTGATAAATTAGTGCTTTGTTTTATTTGAGTGAAATTTTTTTCTCCAAAAGTAGAAAAAAGCAAAATCCCATTTTTATTTAGCATATTTGCAAAATTTTCTAAAAGCTCATCTATCTTTAGCCACTGCATACAAGCATTGGAAGCTATAAGATCAAATTTTTTCGTATAAAAATGATGATTTTTAAGTTCATTCATATCAAAAACACCAAATTCATCAAACTTACAAGGATTTTCAAAAGGATAAATATCATTTAAAAAATAATGCTTAAATTTAATACACTCTTGCAAAGCCTTACTAAAAACCCCTACTCCACAGCCAAACTCAAATACCGCTTTAAAATCGCTCAAATCATTCTCACTAAGCATTTTACAAAGCTCTTTAACCATGTCTTTTTGCACTGGTGTATTTGCGCTATAAGTATCTTTTGCTCTTATGAAAGTTTGCAAAGCTCTTCCCAAGTGTGGTATTTAAAAAATGCAAAATGTGGCTCATCGATAAACACTGCCTTTTCTTTGAAAAAATTTAAAACATGTTTTGGTGGAAAGATCTTATCATCTTTACTGATTATGGCTTTATCCCAAGTGAAATTTTCATTTAAGTTTTTAGTGCAAAACTCATATAAACTTAAAAGTTCTTCTTTTAAATACTCATTTTTTTCAAAGTAAAATTCATCACTTAAATTCATTCTTTTTTCAAGCAAATTTGCTTTAAAATCCTCTAAAGCAAATCTTTTTATCGTAAGTTTAAAAATGGCTTTTTTAATCCCAAATTCATCATTTATAGGTAAATTTGTGCCATTTATGGCTATTTTTTTATCAAATTTCATATCTTTTAAAATTTTACTCGCTATGCAAACTCCCATAGAAAAGCCAACAAGAGTGATTTTTTCAAATTTATGAAGATCAAATTCCCAATCAAAACTCGTATAATCATACGCCATTAAAACATTTACATCACTTTTTAAATGCGTAAAATGGCTAAAATGCGAGCAAAATCCTGAAAAAAATAAAATCAACTCAGATGAATTTGCATTTTCATGTAAAAAATGAGTTTTCAAAGTACCTCCAAAACCTTTTCTAAGTCTTTTTTCACTAAACCAGCATGCAAAGAAAAGCGAATTCTAGCTGTATTTTTAGCCACGGTTGGCTCTTTAATAGCAGGTGCAAAAATACCATTTTCTAAAAGCTTTTGTGAAATTTCACTAGCTAGTGCATTTTGCCCTAAAATAAAAGATATCACATAAGCCTCGCCTAAAACTGCACCTTTACTTGCTAAAGCATTTTTAAACCAAGTGCTTAACTCTAAAAGCTCTTTTCTTTGAGCATTAAATTCATGCAAATGCTTAAAAACATGCAAAGTCCAAGCTACATTGATAGGCGCAATGGCAGTTGAGTATATAAAGGCCCTTGCTTTGTTGATAAAAAAATCTTTTTCATCACTTATCATGCAAGCTCCCATGGAAGCTATGGCCTTACCAAAGGTAAAAACTAAAAAATCCACTTCCTTTTCTAAGCCTAAAAATTTCACATAACCCAAACCATCATCTCCAAAACAACCTATGCTATGAGCTTCATCAATATAAATTTTGATATTTTTAAATTCTTTTTTTAAATTTATGAATTCTTTTATAGGCGCAAAATCTCCATCCATACTAAATAGCGCTTCACTTATGATGATAATATTTTCAAATTTTTTATAATGCTTTTGCACTAAGCTTTGTAAATGCTTTATATCATTGTGTTTAAATCTTATAAATTTAGCCCCGCCAAGCCTTAAACCATCAATAATACTTGCATGCACTTGCTTATCTGCTAAAAACAAAGTATTTTTAATGCTTGCTAAAGCTTGCAAACAGCTAACATTTAAGGCATAGCCATTATTAAAATGCAAGATTTTTCTGCCTAGCTTAGCTTCTAAAAAGCTTTCAAATTCATCAAAAATCGCATAATTTCCACTCAAGCTTCTTGAACTTGAACTAGAAAATTCAAATTCTTTTAAATGCGTTAAAAAATCTTGCTTCAATGCTTTTTCATTACTTAAATTTAAATAATCATTACTCGCTAAATTTAGCAATTTTTGCTCATTATAAATAACATATTTTCCCTCATGCCCTAATGAGCGTAGAATTCTAAAATTATCTTGTTGTTTCAACTCATCTAAAATTTGTGCAATTTGCATTATTGTTTAAGCCTTGCGTAGTTTTCACAACCCTCATCGCTTTTTAAATCACAAGCCTTACCAAAATATTCTAAAGCTTTAGAAGTATCTTTTCTAACGCCTTTGCCATTTACATACATAACTCCAAGATTAGAACAACCATCTCCACTATTTAAACTGCAAGCTTTTCTAAATAATTCAACTGCTTTAAAATTATCCTTTTTTACACCGTATCCATTTGCATACATAAAACCAAGATTAAAACAACCCAAACCATTATTTAAATCACAAGCTTTTTGATATAATTCAGCTGCTTTTAAATTATCCTTTTTTATGTCAAATCCATTTTCATACTTAACTCCAAGATTATAACAACCCAAACTACTATTCAAGTCACAAGCTTTTCTAAATAATTCAACTGCTTTAAAAATATCCTTTTTTAAACCATGTCCATTTTCATACATAACTCCAAGATTAGAACAACCATCTCCACTATTTAAACTGCAAGCTTTTCTAAAATACTCTAAAACTGAATCACCTCCATCATAAGCTTTAATCCCTTTTTTAACCAAATCCTCTTGTGCGTATGCAAAATTTAAAAATAAAATCGCTAAGATAATCAAAACTTTTTTCATACTTTACCTCTAAATTTAAGATAAAAGCTAATTATATAAATATTTTCTAAATAATCCTTTTTCATTTTAAAGCATAAATTTGAGTAAAAATTGTAGTATTATTAGTAATAAAAATCAAAGAAGTAAAAATGAATTTAAAAGAACTAGACTTAAAACACATTTGGCACCCTTGCACGCAAATGAGCGATCATGAGTTTTTACCTTTAATACCTATAAAAAAGGCTAAGGGAGTGTATTTGTATGATTTTGATGAAAAATCATACATAGACTGCATTAGCTCTTGGTGGGTAAATATCTTTGGTCATTGTAATGAATATATCAATGAAAAAATCAAAGATCAACTTCAAAATTTAGAGCATGTCTTGCTTGCAGGCTTTTCACATGAGCCTATCATAAAGCTTTCACAAAGACTTTGTGAGCTTTTACCTTTTGATAAATGCTTTTTTGCAGACAATGGTAGTTCAGCCATAGAAGTGGCTTTAAAAATGAGTTTTCAATACCACCTAAACAATGGCTCTAAAAAGGATAAATTCTTATCGCTTAGCAATTCTTACCACGGAGAAACCTTAGGTGCATTAAGCGTTGGCGATGTAGCACTTTATAAAAAAACCTATGAGCCTTTACTTTTAAAAAGTATCACAACACCTGTGCCAACAAGCAAGGACTATACAAAAGAACTTGAAATTTTAGAAAGTATTTTAAAAAATCATCATCATGAAATTTGTGCTTTTATACTTGAGCCTTTACTTCAATGTGCGGGCAATATGCACATGTATGAGCTTGGGTATTTAGATGAGGCAGTTAAACTTGCTAAAGATTATGGCGTGCAAGTGATATTTGATGAGATAGCCACAGGTTTTGGACGCACAGGGGAAATGTTTGCGCTTGATTATTGCTCACAAAGCATTGATTATATATGTCTTTCTAAAGCTATTACGGGTGGGTATTTACCACTTTCAGTGGTGCTTACTAAAGATGAAATTTATGAGAAATTTTATGATAGCTATGAGAGCCAAAAGGCCTTTTTACACTCTCACTCTTACACGGGTAATGCCCTAGCTTGTGCGGCGGCTAATGCGACTTTGGATATTTTTGAAAAAGAAAATATCATCGCAAAAAATAAAATCAAAAGTACTTTTATAAAAACTCAATGGGAGAGTTTAAAAGAATTTGACTTTTTAGGAAATTTTAGAAATTTAGGTATGGTAAGTGCATTTGATATACAAAAAAGCAAATATCAAAGAGCAGGACTTGAAGTCTTTCAAAGAGCTTTAGAAAAAGGCTTGCTTTTAAGACCACTTGGAAATACAATTTATTTCATGCCACCATATGTTATAAATGAAGATGAAATTAATTATGTCGTGCAGTCTTTAAGAGAAATTTTCAAGGATTTTTGAAAGTTTTTCGCACACTTTATCATCAAATTCTATGATAGGAATTTTAGCGTATTTACTTATAAAATCCTTGCTAAAAGTATCTTGGGTTTTTAAGATTAAAGCAAGGATTTTAATATCTCTTTGTTTTAGTGCTTCTATGCTTAAAAGCGTGTGATTGATACTTCCTAGATAGTCTTTTGCGACTAAAATCGTAGGGTGCTTAAACGCATTCATATAATCAATCATTGTTTTTTCATCATCAAGGGGCGAAAAAAGCCCGCCAGCTAGCTCGATGATGAGTTTATCACTTTGTGGAATTTGTATATCAAAGGCTTTATAATTTAAATTCTCTAAAATCCTACCTTTGTGCGGTGAAGCAGGAGTTTGTAAAAACACACCTTCTTTGAAAATCTTAGTTTTTGGGCTAAACTCAGCTACTACCTCGCTATCTTTTGGCATACCTGCTTGAATAAGCTTAAAATAATCAAAACCCAATTCTTTACAAATTCTAGCACTTAGATAAGTTTTACCAACATCTGTGTCTATACCACTAATGTATATTTTCATTTTAAACCTATGAAAGTATTTTTAAACCCACGGTACAAGCAATGATAAGAGCGATCAAAAAAAGCTTTAAAAAGCTTTTGCTTTCTTTATAAAAAAGCACCCCTATGATAACCCCGCCTGCAGTTCCAGCTCCTGTCCATATAGAATAAGCCACACTCATAGCAATACTTTGCATACTAAGGCTTAAAAATCCAAATGAAAAAGCAAAACACACTATCAAAGCTAAAAGATAAAGCTTATTTTTAGTGCTTACAAGTTGTTTCATGATAATCACACCAAAAATTTCAAAAGCAGTCGCTAAAAATAAAAAAAACCATTCCATTACTTAGCTTCCTTGCTAATGATTTTAAGGCCTATGATACTTAAAAGTAAAATGGCTATTAAAGTAAGTTTGGTAATAGAACTTGGCTCATTGAAAATAAACATCTCATTAAGCACCACTCCAACCGTGCCAATACCTACAAAAACACTATAAGCAATACTTACTTCAAGTCTTTCACAAGCTTTTAAAAAACATGTAAAAGATATACAAACTCCAATGGCTGTTAAAGCATAATGCCAAATTTCAGTAGAGTATTTTAAACCACTTACCCAAAAACACTCAACCAAACCACCTAAAATTACCATAAACCAACCAAAATTAGAGCTTATTTTTGTTCTTTCAATCATAATCTACCTTTTTTTAAAAGTGCAAATTATAACCAAAATTACAAAATAATAAGCTCCTTGGTATTAAATTTTCTTACTTTCTACCTCTTTTAATATATCTTGAGAAATATCCCCTACTTCTTTAGTAGTTTCATTAGTAAAATTAGCTATTTTTACATTTTCTTTTGTGACATCTTCTAGTTGAATTATCGCATCATTGATTTGTGAAATACTTTGAGTTTGTTCATGCATTGATATAGAAACATCATTAACGCTTTGAACTAAAATATTTACATTAGCTTCTATCTCGCCTAAACTTCTTTCTGTCTTTTCAGCCAAATGACGCACCTCATCAGCAACCACAGCAAAACCTCTGCCATGTTCGCCCGCACGAGCAGCTTCTATGGCAGCATTTAATGCTAATAAATTTGTTTGTTCTGCTATGTCCTTGATCACATTTACTACTTCTTTAATATTTTCAGCTTGAGAAACAACCTCTGTAGTTTTACCTCCAACATTTTGCATAGAAATGTTTATTTGCTCTACTGCTTTTATGGATTTTTCCAAAGAATTTGATTGAGAATAAGTTCCATCAACAAGTTTTTGCATAAATTCTTCTAGTTTTTCACATTGTATAGTTAGTTTATGTGCAAATTTAGAAGAAGAAATCAACATCTTTTTGATTTCTGAACCTAAAACATTTGTTGTTATTTCTACACTTCCTTTTGCATTTTCAACCTGTGTTGAAAAATCTAAAGCCTTATAACTTTCAAGCACTCTATCAAGCTCGTTGATGTTTGATCCTATTTTCTCTTCTAAAATATCAAGCAATTCATTTAATACATTTTTTAACTCTATTAGTTGAGGATTTATAGGATCATTATCAATTCTAACAGATAAATCTCCAAGCTCTATCTCTTTCAACTTTTGAACACTTTCAAACACAGCCTTCTTGTCTTGCTTTAAATTCTTTTGGATATTTTTTATACCATTATTGATTTCTTTACCAATAATAGCAAATTCATCATTTCCTTTGATATTTAAATCTATATCTTTCATATCGCCTTTGTAGTTTAAACTTTCAAAAAAATCTTCTAAAGCTTCTTTAATAAATATAATTTTCTTAAGAAAATGCTCTATCATACCACCCAAAATAACGATAATAACAAGGACAAAAATCACACCAAATATAACTTGGGTAATTAAAAGTCCGTTTAAAACCTCATCATAATCACTCAAAGCATTAGAAGAACACAAAGTTAAAGAATTTTCTCCCATAATACACACAGCTAAGCGTTCTTGACCTTTAAGTTTATACAAAATCAAATCAGTAGTTTCATTTGGAGTTACACTTGCAACATTAACAAAATTTTTTAACACTTCTTTAACTTCATTGTCTTCATAAAAATCTATATTAGCAGAAGAATGAGCTATCATTTCCTTTCTTTCATTGATTAAAAACACATTATTACTTGCAGTAGTTTTTAATCTTCCAAAAGCATTGCGTATATCATCTAGAAAAAACTCACCTGCTAAAACTCCATAAAATTTCCCATCAATAACAATCGGAATTGACACTGACAAAGCTATTTTTTTAGTTACGACATCTAAAAAAGGTTCTGAAATGCTTACCTTATTTTTATTTTTTGCATTTTGATACCACACGCGTTCTCTAGCATCAAAACCATCTTTTTCTTGATTTAAAATAAAATGTTTTCCTTTAGAATTAATATCTACATCAATTAAGCTACCATCTTTTTCATACCCAACATAAATAGCATTAAAAGAATAAAAACCAAACATCTTTTCTAAAAAAGAACCAATATATTCCTCACTTACATTTTTATGTTCAATAATATTTGCAGCGATTTTTTTAATATTCTCTATCTTGGTATTGAAGTATAAATCTGAAAAATTTTTTCCATTTTTAACACTTTCTTGCTTTCCACTTACAATACTTTGAAGAATATCCGTTTTAGACGAATAATAATTTAGTCCAACAAAAATACCAAATCCAACAACCAAAATCAAAGCTGTGAAAAATGATATTTTCTTAGCTACAATAGTTTTAAACATTAAAATACCTCCTAATTTTGCAATAAATATAAAAACATTTTAATTAATTTCTAAAAAATTTTTCAAAAATAACACCTATAAAAATAAAAAGTAGAATTTTTGTCCTAAAAATACTCATTTATTAATTAAATTTTAGTTATATTTAATTTTTATTAAATATAATAAATAATTTTAAAAAAGGAGTAAATAATGAAATTTTTAACCTGTAGTAAAAGAATTTTATTGACATTAACTAGTTTAATATTTTTACTAAGCAATAATGTCTTTGCAAAAGATTTTGAACCTATCATCGTTATACATGGTGGAACAAGTGGCTTAGGACTTACCAAAGAAGAATTTGCCAAAAGAGAAAAGGTAATGAAAGAATCTTTAAAAGCAGGTCAAAGCATACTTGAAAAAGGAGGAAGCTCGGTTGATGCTGTTATAGCCGCTATTAAAGTAATGGAAGATAGTCCTGAATTTAATGCTGGGAAAGGTGCTGTTTTTACCTCTGATGGATTTAATGAGCTTGATGCATCTATAATGGATGGAAAAAATTTAAAAGCAGGTGCAGTTGCTATGGCTAGGACGATTAAAAATCCTATAGAAGCAGCAAGACTTGTTATGGAAAAAACACCCCATACTTTAATAGCGGGCGAGGGTGCTGATAAATTAGCCAAAAAACATGGCTTAGAAATAGTAGGACAAAAATACTTCTTTACAGAGCACAGATACAAACAACTTCAAGAAGCTAAAAAAAGCAAGGAAGTTTTATTAGATAGTGATAAGGCAAAAGCCCATCTTGGTGTAAGCACCGAGCCATATTTAGGCACAGTAGGTGCAATAGCTTTAGATAAAAACGGCAACCTAGCAGCAGGTACAAGCACAGGTGGCACTACAAATAAAATGACAGGACGCATTGGGGATTCTCCTATCATAGGAGCAGGAAATTATGCAAATAATGACTCAGTAGCAATTTCTTGCACAGGAACAGGTGACATTTACATAAGAGTAGCTGCAGCTCATGAAGTTGCGTCTTTATACAAATACAAAAAACTTTCAGTGCAAAAAGCAGCCCAAGAAACTATCAAACAAGTTGCAAAACTTGGTGGTACAGGCGGAATTATTTCAATAGATAAAAATGGAAAAGTTGGTTATGCTTGGACTAAAGATAAACTTGGAATGTATCATGGACAAGCAAAAATCGGCGAAGAGCCAAAAGTATTTTGGCCGCTTGGAAATTAACGCAGTTTAACTTTTTTAATGCCTCGAAGTTTAAAAATCTTTGAGGCTCCACTTTCAAAAAACTTTTCATCTACTATTTTATCTGCATTTTGCATAGCCCAATTTAGATCAAATTTTTTTCCATGAATGTTTGCAGAAGTAGAATAAAGCCAATCAAACTTTTTTAAAAATTCCTCATGAGTGCAATCTTTCACAACGCGTATTGCTTTAGAATTAGGATATAAAAAAGTAGTTTTTTTGGATTTTCTAATAGTATTTTTAAAATAATTTGGCACTCTTGTAAGTTTTTTAAGCTCACTAAATTTAGCCGTAGTAATTAAACAATCTTGCTTTAAGGGCCTTTTTTTTAAAGTATTAAGGGCTTTTAAGTCCTTACTTAAAAACCCTGCTGTTGTATCAGTTTGAGCAAGATAAATCATGTTTTTAAGTATTCTTGTAAGCTCTTTACTTCAAGACATGATTTATTTTGTATAGCTTTGATAGCTTTAATCCCCGCATAAGCTGCTCTTAGATTTGTAAAATATGGGATTTTAAAGCGTAAAATATTTGCTCTAATTTTTTTAGTGTCGCCTTTAAAACTATGCTCATCACTAGTATTTATAGCAAGTTGAATTTGAGAATTTTTTAATTTATCCTCTACATTCGGGCGTCCTTCAGAAATTTTATGCACAAACTCACACTCCAAGCCCGCTTCTTGTAAAACTTTATAAGTTCCACTCGTAGCAATGATTTTAAATCCTAGCTTAATATACTCATTAGCTAAATCTACTGCATATTTTTTATCTTGCTCTCTTAGTGATAAAAACACATTACCACTTTCTGGTAAGAAATTTGAAGAAGCGAGTTGGCTTTTTGCATAAGAGTTATCAAAATCTTTACTTACTCCCATAACTTCACCGGTTGAGCGCATTTCAGGTCCAAGCTCAAGATCGCTTCCGCTAAGTTTAGCAAAAGGAAATACCACTGATTTTACACTAATATGTTTTGGCTTTTTAGCTCTTAAAATTCCGTTTTTTTCCTCTACTACTTTAAAGGTGTCATAAAATTTCAAACTTTCTCTTAAATTTCCTTGCCACATCACGCGTGTTGCAACCTTAGCTAAAGGAATTCCTGTAGCCTTACTCACAAAAGGCACGGTTCTACTAGCTCTTGGGTTTACTTCTATCATATAAAGTTTATTATCATGAATGGCAAATTGTATATTTAAAAGCCCTACTACACCTAAATTTAAAGCAATATCTTTTGTTTTTTGCTCAATCATTTCAAGCATAGCTTCATCAATATTTACAGCAGGCAAAGAGCAAGCACTATCGCCTGAGTGAATTCCTGCTTCTTCAATATGCTCCATAATGCCTGCTACATAAACTTCTTTTCCATCACTTATCGCATCTACATCAAGCTCAGTTGCATTATCTAAAAATTGATCGATTAATACCGGAGATTTATCACTCACATCTACTGCTTCTTGCATATAAAGTCTAAGCTCACTCTCATCATGCACTACACGCATTGCACGACCACCCAAAACATAACTTGGTCTAACAAGCACAGGATAACCTATCTCATTTGCTTTTATAATCGCTTCTTCTACACTTATGGCTGTGCCATTTTTAGGTTGATTTATACCTAGATCTTCAATAAATTTAGCAAATTTCTTTCTATCTTCAGCTAAATCTATTACCCTTGCACTTGTTCCTATAATCTTTGCCCCAAAAGCGCTAAGGCGTTTTGCAAATTTAAGCGGAGTTTGACCACCAAAATGCACTATCACTCCATCGGGTCTTTCTCTATCAATAACCGCTCTTAAATGCTCAAAATCAATTGGCTCAAAATACAAAATATCGCTTGTATCATAATCTGTTGAAACCGTTTCTGGGTTACAATTATACATTATAGTTTTTACACCCATATCTTTTAGAGCAAAAGAAGCATGCACACAAGCATAATCAAACTCAATGCCTTGTCCTATGCGGTTTGGTCCACCACCTATAATCATCACTTTTTTATCTTTTTTATCTTTACTTTCTTTTACTTGCGTAGCTTCATTTGTATTAATACTTGAGTATAAATACGGGGTCAGTGCTTCAAATTCTCCTGCACAAGTATCTACTTCACTATATTGAGCGATGATTTTATGTTTAATTCTTGCATAATAAATATCATTTTGGCTTAACTCAAGATTATCTTTTTGATTAATCAAGCTAGCGATTTTTTTATCTGAAAAACCTAAGGTTTTGGCTTTTCTTAATAGTTGCTTATTACTTAAAATATCCATATCTATTTGATTTTCAAATTCCACTATTTCTTTGATTTGATTTAAAAACCAAGGATCTATTTTGCAAAGCTCAAAAAGCTCTTGTGTGCTAAAACCTTCTCTAAAAGCTTGTGCTATATAAAGCAAGCGTTTTTCATTAGCTTGGCGGATTTTTGCTAAAAGCTCATTTTTATCACATTCTATAGTATCAAACCCACTTAAATTTCTCTCAAGTGAGCAAAGTGCTTTTTGAATGCTTTCTTTAAAAGTTCTCCCTATAGCCATAACCTCACCCACGCTTTTCATAGCAGTGCCAAGTTCTGTGCTTGCATTTGGGAATTTTTCAAAAGTAAAACGAGGAATTTTAGTTACGATATAATCAATTACCGGTTCAAATGAAGCAGGAGTTCCTGTGATATCATTTTTAATCTCATCTAAACTAAATCCAACTGCTAAAAGCGTAGCTACCTTAGCTATAGGATAGCCCGTAGCTTTACTAGCTAGGGCTGAAGATCTTGAAACCCTAGGGTTCATTTCAATAACTATCATTCTACCATTAGTTGGATTGATAGCAAATTGCACATTTGATCCACCTGTATCTACTCCAATTTCTCTTAAAATAGCAAAAGAAGCATTACGCATCGCTTGGTATTCTTTATCAGTCAAAGTTAAAGCAGGAGCTATAGTAATAGAATCGCCTGTATGAACTCCCATAGGATCGACATTTTCAATAGAGCAAACGATAATACAATTATCATTTTTATCTCTAATGACCTCCATTTCGTATTCTTTCCAACCAAGTAAGCTTTCTTCGATTAAAATTTCATGGATAGGGCTTAGCGCTAAAGCAGTATTTGCAAGTTCTGCAAACTCATCCATATTATACACCACGCCACTTCCTGCACCACCTAAGGTAAAAGAAGCTCTAATCATCAAAGGAAAACCAATCTCATCAACAGCTTTTAAAGCTTCTTCATAATTATACGCATACATAGATTTTGGTAAATCCATGCCAATTTTTTTCATGCATTCTTTAAAAACTTGTCTGTCTTCGCCTTTTTTAATCGCTTCAGGATTTGCACCTAAAAATTTTACATCTGCAAGCTCACCACTTTCATAAACTTCCATAGCAACATTCAAAGCAACTTGGCCACCCATAGTAGGTAAAATCGCATCGATTTTTTCTTTTTTGATAATACTTAGAATACTTTCTTTGGTAATTGGTTCTATATAAGTTGCATCAGCAAATTCAGGATCTGTCATAATCGTAGCCGGATTAGAATTGATCAAAACTACTCTATAACCTAGCTCTTTTAAAGTTTTTGCCGCTTGAGTTCCTGAGTAATCAAACTCACAAGCTTGACCTATAATGATAGGCCCACTGCCTATTAATAATATATTTTTTATATCTGTTCTTTTTGGCATGTATTTTCCTAAGCTGAATTTTTAGCCAAATTATAACAAATATAAGTTTTTTAGAAGTTGAATTTAACAAAGAATTTAGCTCTTAAAGAGCTAAATTTTATTGACGCTTACCAAAAGTTATAGCATAAGCTTCATTTCTTACATCAAATAAAGGATCTTGTGGTGGATTAACCCCTTGAGGTACATCCGAAGGAAAATATACATCAAAATTACAATCTTCATCGCTCAAGGCATTAACCTTAAAAGTCCCAACTAGACTTTCTTTGTGCTTACCACTCCATAAAGCCGTTGTTTCATTGGTAATATCATTTTTATTTGCATATACTAAATACATTTTATACTCAACCGGCTTATTAGCTTTTACACGATTTTGGAAATCTTCTTTTAAAAAATCACTACTCGCACTTTTCATTTGTGCTTCATTTAAATATGCCACACCTTCACTTGGAACTAATTTCCATCTTGCTGGTAAATAGTTTTCTCCGTTTGCTTGTTTAAAATAAAAAGTATGAATACTAAAAAATGGAGTATTTGCTACACTTTTACTAATGCCAATTTTATCAGTATATGCAGCAAAATTTCTATAAGAATCAACCTCTTGCATCATCTTGCTTATTTTTTCTTGATCGACTTTACCATTTACAGGAAGTCTCATTTCAAAAAACTGACCGAATTCTTTAGGATTTTTTGCGAAATTTATTTCTGTATTTAGCATAACCATAGTCCAAGAAGCAGAATCTTTAGGATCAGTAATTCTAATAGCCATACCTCTTGTTTTGCTTTTATCATCTTTAAAAGCTCCGCCCAAAGAATATCTTACTTGGATTGGCAAACTTTTTTGTGTTAACAAAGGCACATCAACTTCTTTATTAATAGACAAAGCTGGCTCAAAAGTTCCCATAGCACAAAAGCCTTTTGCATGATTAACTTTTGCTTTTGGATTTTTAGGATCAGCATTAAGTTGATAAAAAATATCTGCTATTTTTTGTGCATCATATTCCACTTCATTTGCATAAATAGCACCACTTAAACAGCAAAAAGCTAAACAACTACTGATATATTTTTTCATTTAATCTCCTAAATTTTTAAAATTCGGAGATAATTCTAATATTTAATAGTAAATAATAATTTATATCAACTAAAATAAATAACTTTTTATTAAAAATTTTCTACCATATAAAAATAACTTGGTACTTTCATTTTTACATAAGGTTTAACATATGCATTTTGATAGGCGCCTTCTTCTTCTATTTTAAAAATTTCGCCTACTGGAATTCCTGAAAAGAAAATCTCATCTAAGCCACTTGTATAAACCTTATCGCCCATTTTAAGTTCAAGCCATTTAGGAATATATTTAACTAAAACATAATCATTTCTACCATGAGCTATACCTGGTGCTTGTTCCTTACCTATATATACGGAAAAAATACACTCTTCATCACCTTGTAAAAGTCCCAAAGCTCTACCATTTTTTTCTATAACTATGCCTGCTGTATAGCCATTATAAATTAAGCCTTTAATTTTTCCTTTATAATCCACATCAAGCCAAACCTTATGATAATCGCTAATTTGAGCATAAGAAGTTGCCTTAACTAAACTAACATTAGGATAATAAAAACTTGAATTTTTATCACTTAAAATATTGTTTAATTCATTGGCAAAGTTTTTCATATAGATATTGTTTTTTTCAAGTTCAGCATTTCTTTCTCTTAATTTTTTAATTTCTTGAGCTTGATTAAAATGCTCATTAAATTTATCTTTTAAAAGATTAATGCTTTGAGAAAACTGATTAACAATAGCAATATTTAAATCTAAAACATTTCGTTTTATTATATCTCCATAATAAAACGAAACAAACACTAAAAAAGATAAAATTAAAACACTAAGAATTTTACTCTTCATTCGTTAGTTGGTGCAATAAAGAAATTTCTTCCAAAGCTTTACCTGTGCCTTTTGCCACTGCTAAAAGTGGCTCATCAGCTACATATACTGGAAGTTTTACAATTTCAGATAAATATTTATCAAGACCACGTATTAAAGCTCCGCCTCCTGTTAAAACAACACCATTTTCAACAATATCAGCTGCAAGATCAGGCGGCATCATTTCAAGAACGATTTTTAATGCATCAGCAATTTCTTTTAAATGCTCACGCATAGCCTCTCTTACATCTTCACTTGTTAACTCTATTCTATTTAACAATCCTGTTACTTGATCGCGTCCTTTAACTACCATAGAAAGCTCTTTTGGAAGCTGAACTGCTGAGCCTATTGCGATTTTGATTTCCTCGCCCGTTCTTTCACCTATGACAAGATTGTATTTTTCTTTTACATAATTTACTATACTAGTATCAAGCTTATCACCAGCTGTTCGGATAGATTTTGAAATCACAAGACCACCCAAAGAAGTAACACCAATTTCAGTAGTACCACCGCCAATATCTACCACCAAGCTCCCTTGAGGCTCTCTAATTGGTAAATTTGCACCAATAGCTGCTGCCATAGGTTCTTCTATCAAAAATACTTCTCTAGCACCCGCACTTAACGCACTTTCTCTAACTGCCTTTCTTTCAACTTGAGTTAAACCATAAGGAACTGAAATGATAATTCTAGGTCTTAAAAAAGATTTTCTTCTATGAGTTTTTTCTATAAAATAACGGATCATTTTTTCAGTCATATCAAAATCAGCAATCACACCATCTTTCATAGGACGGATTGCTTCGATATTACCTGGGGTTTTTCCTACCATTTCCTTAGCTTCTTTTCCAACAGCTAAAATTTTAACCCTACCATATCTTTCACGCTCTACCGCAACAACCGAAGGTTCATCAATCACTATACCTTTATCTTTTACCAAAACTAAAGTATTTGCAGTACCTAAGTCAATCCCCATATCACTTGAAAAAAATCCAATTATTTGATCTAAAATCATTCTCAGCCTTTAACTTTTTTATTTTTTATAAATAAAGGTTTTGTACCTTCTTTGATCACTTCTTTAGTAATTACTATGCTATATCCATTATACTCTGGCAAATCAAACATCAAATCTACCATCATTTCTTCAATAATACTTCTTAAACCTCTAGCGCCTGTTTTACGCTCTAGCGAAAGCTTAGCAATCTCTCTTAGCGCTTCATCTTCAAATTTTAATTCCACATTGTCAATAGCAAAAAGTTTTTGATATTGCTTAATAATGGCATTTTTTGGCTCAGTTAAAATACGCACCATGCTTTCCTCATCAAGCTCTTCTAAAGAAGCAAGTACATGCAATCTTCCTATAAGTTCAGGAATAAGCCCAAAATGCACCAAATCATCAGGCTCTAGTCTTTGAAGTAAAGCTTCTTTTTCATCTTTTTTATCATCAGTAAAAAAGCCCATGACATTATCGCCTAATTTTCTTTTAATAATATCACTAATACCATCAAAAGCCCCGCCACACACAAATAAAATATTAGTTGTATCTATTTGTATGAAGTCTTGATTTGGGTGTTTTCTACCGCCTTTTGGTGGGATATTTACCAAAGATCCTTCGATAATTTTGAGTAAGGCTTGTTGCACGCCCTCACCACTTACATCTCTTGTAATGGAGCGATTTTCGCCCATTCTTGCGATTTTGTCTATCTCATCGATAAATATAATCCCTTTTTGTGCTCTTTGCACATCTCCATCAGCAGCTTGCAAAAGACGAGTAAGGATATTTTCAACATCTTCTCCCACATAACCTGCTTCAGTTAAAGAAGTCGCATCACAAATTGCGATAGGAACATCTAAAAATCTAGCTAAAGTCTGTGCCAATAAAGTTTTTCCACTTCCCGTTGGGCCTACTAATAAAATATTTGATTTTGCTAATTCTGTATCATCATCTTCTAAGTCAGATCTAAAAAGCCTTTTGTAGTGATTATACACCCCTACACTAAAGATTTTTTTAGCTCTATCTTGCCCGATAACATATTTATCTAAATATGCTTTTAATTCCTTAGGAGTAATATCTTTAAAATTTTCTTTATCAACTTCTTTATTTTTTAATTCTTTTTCCTCTCCAAAGAAAATATTGCAAGCACTTTCGGCACAATACTCACATATAAAGGCATTATTATAATCATTTACTAAAATTCTTCTTTCACTTGTTTCTATTTCATTGCAAAAACTACATCTTTTAACCATGACTTTTTTCCTTATATATAGGAATTCCTCTTTTTGTTTCTAAAATAAAATTACACATTTTTTTCACATTTTCACTAGAAGTATTTTCTAGCAAACTTAAAGCATTATCTTTTAAACTTCCTTGTCTGAATAAAAATTTAAAAGCCTTGCTTAAAATATCCACTTCTTCTTTATCAAAGCGTCTTCTAATGCCTACTAAATTTAAACTTCTAATGCTTGCTCGATTTCCTTCAGCTAAGCAAAATGGCACCACATCTTGAGAAAGCGCACTAGCACCTGCTATCATACACCCCTCACCTACCTTAACAAACTGATGTATTGGAGTAAGTCCACCTACCACAGTATAATCTCCAAGTTCCACATGACCTGCTAAGGTAGCATTATTTGCTAAAATAATATTATCTCCAAGCAAACAATCATGTGCAATATGAGAATAAGCCATTATAAAAGCATTATCGCCTATTCTTGTAAAACCATCACCCTTAGCTGTACCTGAATTTATAGTAACAAATTCTCTAATAACTGCATTTTTTCCTATAATAACACCTGAATTTATCTCATCTTTATAAGATATATCTTGTGGGATATCTCCAACTATGGCATAAGAAAAAACTTTAGAATTTTCACCTATGCTTACATTAGGTAAAATTCTTGCACCTTGTTTGATGATAGTATTTGCACCTATATTGGCATTTTTTCCAACATAAGCATGGGCTTCTACTACAACACCATCTGCTATGATAGCTCCATCTTCTATAACAGCACTTGGATGAATTTTGCTCATCATTTATCTACTATCATAGCTTTAAGTTCAGCTTCTGCAACCAATTGTCCATCAACAAAAGCTTTTCCTTGAAAAATCCACATATTTCCACGATTTTTCACCACACTCATCTCATAATCAAGCCTATCACCTGGACGCACTGGATTTCTAAATTTAGCATTATCAATACCTGTAAAATACACTACTTTAGTGCTTGGATCTACCTTATCATCCATACTTTCAAATGCTAAAACCCCTCCAGTTTGTGCCATACCTTCTAAAATTAACACACCCGGGTAAATTGGATGATCTGGAAAATGTCCCATAAAAACATGGTCGCTTATACTAATATTTTTATAACCTCTAACAACTTCTTTATTTTTTAATTCTACGATTTTATCTACAAGTAAAAATGGATACCTATGTGGTAAAATTTTTTGAATTTGCATTACATCTATCATAAATTTAGCCTTAAAATATATTCAAAATTCAGATTTTACAAAAAAAATATTAACAAACTAGTTAAGTTTTATAACTTCACAATCTTTTCTTTACTATCAAAATAAATTTCACTTTTTGCTATAAATTCATAAGCGCCTTTAATAATATTTTCAACAATAACCACCGGCGAAAGATCATAAGCACCAAAATGCTTTTGCCTTATTTTGATTTCTTGCTCTATTTTTAAAGGATTTTGTAAAAAATCTTCAAAACTTTTAAATCGCATTTTGCACAAACTATTTAAATAATCAAAACTCCATAAATTAATCTCATCCTTTACGCTTTTATAGCACTTTAAATCCTCTTCTAAAATACTAAATTTAGTGTAAGAATTTTTAAAATGAGAATAAAATAAAACATGAGTTTTTATGGCTTTTTTGTTTTCTTTTATCAAAGCTCTTAGTAAGCGATAATTTAAAAATTTCTCTCTTTGAATTTCAAATTTAACACCCTTTTTTTCTAATTTTTTTACTTGATTGTAAAATTTTATCTTTTCTTCTATGCTTGAAGGTAATATTTGTTTATTTATAGGACTCATAAGCTCATCTATAAAAGCTTTTTGGCCTTTTTGTTTAGAAAGTGCATAAATACACCCACAATAATTTTGATGATAAAGCATATCTTGCTTAGCTAAGGCAAATTGTCTTTGCGTGCCTCCATTTTTTCTAAAATCAGGCGCCAAAAACTCTATACCAAATTTATCGCATTCTTTTTGTAAAGCTAATTTTAACTGCTCTAAGTCTTTTTTAGGGGATGTTAAAAGGGTTGTTGTGAGTTTTTTTTCACCAATTTTTTGAGCAAATTCAACACTTTTATGCATTCTAAAATCAAAACAAATTTGACATCTTGCGCCTTTTTCAGGCTCGTCCTCATAACCCTTTACACTCTCAAGCCATTTTTCATACTCATATTCACCTTTATAAAGCTTAATACCCAATTTATCACAACTACGCTTAACATCTAAAAATCTAAGTTCATACTCACTATAAGGATGAATATTTGGATCATAAAAAAAACCTATAATTTTCTCATCAGGATAAGTTTTGCTTAATTCTTGTATAAAATAATGACTATCCACACTACAGCAAATATGCACTAGCATAATTCTTTTAATACCTTAAAAGCATGATCTTTAGCTTTTACATTTTTATAAATTTTTGAGATTTTTCCATTTTCATCAATCACAAAAGTGGATCTTATAAGCCCCTCATACTCTTTACCATAATTTTTCTTTAAACCCCAAGCACCATAAAGTTTACAAATTTCTTTTTCACTATCGCTTAATAAAGTGTGTTTTAAATCATATTTTTTTATGAAATTTTCATGCGATTTAACACTATCTGGACTAATACCTATAATCACAGTATTTTGCTCTAAAAAATCCTCATAACTTTGACTAAATTCACAAGCTTGTGTGGTACAACCTGGGGTGTTATCTTTTGGATAAAAATACAAAATAATTTTTTTACCCAAGAAATCACTTAAAGAAATTTTAACTCCATCTTGATTTAAAAGCTCAAACACAGGAGCTTTATCACCAATTTGCAATTCTTTCATTTTTTATCTTTCAATCTTAATTTTTCTACACTTTCACCACCAAAAGCAATATTATATGGCTCAATATCTTCCAACATGATCACTATATTTTGCTTTGGCTTGTTGTATTTTGTATGTAAAAGTTCTGTAATATCTGCTATTAACTCTTCTTTTTGTGTTTTGCTAAATTCTGGTTTAGCTAATTTGATATTTATAATTGGCATGATTTTTCCTTGTTTCAAATATAATAATTTTACTATATTCTAGTAATTATTAGTATATTTTTGATAAAATTAGTTTTATTTTCAACAAAAAGGCTTAGTTATGATTAGGGCAAAAAAAATTTGGATGGATGGAAAAATCATTGATTTTGATGATGCAAAAATTCATGTTTTAACACATTCATTACATTATGCAAATGCAGTTTTTGAAGGAACAAGGGCTTATAAAACACAAAATGGTTTAGCAATTTTTAGATTAAAAGAACACACCAAAAGACTTTTAGAGTCTGCAAAAATTACTTTAATTAATTCTCCTTTTTCTCAAGAAGAACTTGAAAATGCACAAGTTGAACTTTTAAGAGCAAATGATTTTCAAAATAACACCTATTTGCGACCATTAATCTTTTTAGGTGATGGCACTATGGGAGTTTATCATGCTAAAGCTCCTGTTAGGGTAGCTATTGCTGCTTGGGAATGGGGTGCTTATTTAGGTGAAGAAAGCTTAGAAAAAGGTATTAAGGTTAAAATTTCTTCTTTTGCTAGAAATAGTGTAAAATCTAGCTTAGGTAAAGCAAAAGCAAGTGCAAATTATTTAAATTCTCAAATGGCTAAATATGAAGCTATAGAAGCAGGATATGAGGAAGCCTTAATGCTCGATGAAGAAGGTTTTGTAGCAGAAGGAACAGGTGAGTGTTTTTTTATGATTAAAGATAATAAGCTAATCACACCACCAAATGATTTTTCATTAAAAAGTATCACTCAAGATACTGTTTTAAAAATTGCACATGATTTGGGCATAAGTGTAGTGCGTCAAAGAATTTCAAGAGATGAAGTTTATGTAGCTGATGAAGCATTTTTCACAGGAACTGCAGCAGAAATAACTCCGATAAATAATATTGATGCAAGAATTATAGGAGATGGAAAAAGAGGTGAGCTAACGACAAAGCTTCAAAATGCGTATTTTGATATAGTTTATGGACGCAATGAAAAATACGCTTCTATGCTAACTTATATTTAACAAAGGAACTAAATGCCAGCTGATTTGAATGATTATTTTAATAAAAAAAACAATCAAAACAACAATAAGCAAAATTTAAACTTCAAAACACCAGAATTTAATTTCAAAGGTTTTGGGAAATTTTCCCCATTAATTTATAGTGCAATTGCAATTATTTTAGTTTTTGCACTTTTTAAACCTTTTGCAATAGTAAATTCAGGGGAAATGGGGATCAAATCCACTACAGGTAAATACAGCCCTACCCCACTTGAACCAGGACTTCATTTTTTTATGCCTATACTGCAAAAAATCACTATCGTAGATACCAGAGTAAGACAAATCAACTATGCTTCAATCGAAGGAATAAATGAAAATTTACAAATAGGATCAGGCGTTGTTAATAAAAATAGTATTTCAGTGCTTGATTCAAGAGGCTTGCCTGTATCTATTGATGTAACCGTTCAATACAGATTAAATCCTTTACAAGTTCCTCAAACTATCGCAACATGGGGGCTTAATTGGGAAAATAAAATCATAGATCCAGTAGTAAGAGATGTTGTAAGAAATGTTGTAGGTCAATACACTGCAGAAGAGCTTCCAACAAATCGTAATACTATAGCGGTGCAAATTGATCAGGGTATTAGAAAAACTATTGAAAGCCAACCAAATGAGCCAGCAGAGCTTCAAGCAGTTCAGCTTAGAGAAATTATCTTACCTATAAAAGTAAAAGAACAAATCGAAAGAGTACAAATTGCTAAACAAGAAGCTGAAAGAACTAAATATGAAGTTGAAAGAGCTAACCAAGAAGCACTTAAAAAAGCGGCTTTAGCTGAAGGGGAGGCAAATGCAACTATTATTAGTGCTAAAGGTAGAGCAAGTGCGGTAAAAATTGAAGCTGATGCACAAGCATATTCAAATAGAGAAATAGCAAAAAGTTTAAATAATCCTTTACTTGATTTAAAACAAATTGAAACCCAAAAGCAATTTAATGAAGCACTTAAAGTCAATAAAGATGCTAAAATTTTCTTAACACCAGGTGGAGCTGTGCCAAATATTTGGGTTGATAGCAAAGATAATAAAAGAACAAGTTCAGTAGCAAATTAAAAAATAAAGAAGTGATAATGAATGTTCAACATATCCGAGAGCAAATGATCTTTTATACAGCTCATTTGCACTTGATCGATTTTTTGTTAATGGCTTTAGTTGTATTCTTTTTCATTATCACTTTATTTATTGCTTTGATTGTTAGAAACAAACCTACTTTTGCTTTTATTATAATTTTTTTAGGAATTTTATGTTCACTTAGTATTGCGTATTTGGGATATTTTTTAATTGATACTAAAGTTAGATCTAGAATAGCTAGCTTAGATAATGCTCAATTTTTTGTATATGATAATTCTTTAAGTGTTGATTATAGCTTGACAAATACTTCTAAAAAAAGTTTTAAATTTTGCAAAATAAAAGTAGAAGTATTTAGAAAAAGCGATGAAAATAATACTTTTAAAAATTTAATACATTTATTAAAACCATTAAGAAGTAAATCTACCACTATCGAAAAAACAATAAGTCCCAACCAAACTATTAATCTAAAAACCAAATTTTCCGATTTTAATGAAGGTCAAGATTTTGACATTAAAATTAATTCAAAGTGTTTTTAATGGGATATTTTACTTTTTTTCATATTCTTATCATTTTTATTATGCTAGCTTCAACTTTCCTTACTTGGATTTTATTCTATTTAAAAATACAAAACAAAAAATATATGATAATTTTTTGCATAATAAGTTTTATATTAGCCTCAATCTTAACTATTTCTTTATTATTAACTATAGATCAATACACAAAAAAAGCTAGTTTGAGTAATTTTTCAACCTACAGACGCTTAGCTACAGAAAGTATTATTATAAAAGGTAGAGTAACCAACGATACTAATTTTAAAATTTCAGAATGCTTTTTAGAACTTAGAATTATTGATAATAATAAAAAGCATGAAATCAGTGGAGAAATTTTTAATCAACAAAATTTTGATAGTATAAAAAAAGCAAATCAACAACAAAGAGATGTTTCGTATAATATTAACATTGCAAATCAATTATCAGGTCATACCTACAAAGACTTTTCTTTTGAAGTAGGATTGCCACCTCATTTTCAAAGTTATAAAATTTTTAAACAATTAAAATGCAGATAAGGATTATTTAATAAAATAATCCCCATCAAAACTAATCAAAGAATATTTTCTTTCATTGCCTATGCTTGAAACTAGCTCATTAATATCTAAAAAAGTCAAACTATCTGCACCTGTATATTCTCTAACCTCTTCAATACTCTTATTAGCTGAAATTAACTCTTCAAAAGTTGGAGTGTCTATACCATAAATATCAGGAAATTTGATTTCTGGGCAAGCTATAGCCAAATGAATTTTTCTAGCACTTGCTTGTCTTAAAAGTGTGATGATTTTTTTAGAAGTTGTTCCTCTTACTACACTATCATCAATCACCACTATATCTTTACCTTCTAAAACTTTCTTCATAGGATTTAATTTCAGTTTTACTTTTAAATTTCTCATTTCTTGAGTTGGTTCTATGAAAGTTCTTCCAACATAGTGATTTCTAACTATGGCCATTTCAAGTGGAATTTTTAAATATTGCGCAAAACCTATAGCAGCACTTACTCCACTATCAGGAACAGGCACTACAAAATCTACTTTTTCTTTAAATTTTTTAGCCAAGGCTTCACCCATTTTTTTACGCACTTCATATACACTTTTACCTTCTATAATACTATCAGGTCTAGCAAAATAAATATATTCAAATGCACAAATTCTTGGATCTGTTTTATCAAAAACTTGAATGCTTTCAAACTCATCACTACCTTGAGTAAAAACTAGCATTTCACCGGGCTTTATATCGCGGATAAATTCAGCTTCTATCAAATCAAAAGCACAAGTTTCACTCGCTACAATATATCCACCATCTTTTAATTTTCCCAAAGATAAAGGTCTAACCCCATAAGGATCTCTTACCACAAAAAGTTGATTTTTACTAGCTAACATAAAGCAATATGCACCCTTACTTTGCATTAGACTTTCTATAAACCTATCTTTTAAAGTTTCTTTTTTGCTTTTTGCTATTAAATGTACAACATTTTCTGTGTCCATATTAGAATGAAAAATAGCCCCATTGTCAATTAATTCTTTTCTAACTTCTTCTTTATTAATCAAATTTCCATTATGCACTAAAGAAATATCACCCAAAGAACAAGTAGCTGCGACAGGCTGTGCATCATGCAAAGAAGAATTTCCAGCGGTAGAATAACGATTATGCCCTACAGCTATACTACCTTTTAAATCTGCTAAAATTTGAGTATTAAAAATTTGTCCTACTTCACCTTTAGCTTTATGAGTTTTGATATTTAAACCATCACTCACGCTAATTCCACTTGCTTCTTGGCCACGATGTTGCATAGCAAATAAAGCATAATAAGCCACCGTGCTTGCATTTTTTGAATTAATTACTCCAACTACCGCACACATTTAAATTCCTAAACAATCGTCTATATCATATAAGCCATTTTCTTGAGAAACCAGCCATTTAGCACATCTAATAGCCCCCATAGCAAAAGTAGCTCTTGAAGTAGCACTATGATTTAATTCTATAAATTCACCATCATTATAAAATCCAACTCTATGAGAACCCACTATATCACCACCTCTTAAGCTCATCACTGCGATTTCATCTTTACTTCTTTGACCAATAATCCCATCTCTACCACTTACTCTAACCTTTTCCAAATCTAAATTCCTAGCCTTAGCGACATTTTGTGCTAAAGTCATAGCTGTACCACTTGGGGCGTCTTTTTTCTTATTATGGTGCATTTCAAGTATTTCTATATCAAAATCCCTTAAAGCTTCACTTGCTAAACATGAAAGTTTTTTTAAAATAGCTACACCCAAAGACATATTGGTAGCATAAAGAATTGGCATAGTAATGCTTGCACTTTGCATTAACTCATTTTGCTTAGCATCTAATCCTGTAGTACCTATCACTAAAGGTTTAGGATTGCTTCTTGCGTATAACAACAAATCCTCACAACCTTTCGGGGAAGAAAAATCAATTATTACATCGCATTTGTTAAAAAATTCTTCATAGCTTGATCCTTGATAAAAAAATGCACTTGCTTTAACATCTTTTTGATCTTGTAAACAATTTTCAATTTGTTTACCCATGCGACCATTGCTCCCATGAATTCCTATACATATCATAAATTTATCCTTTATATTTGCAGTGAGAAATTGTATCACTAAGTTAATTAATACAATATTACATACCATGAGCAAAAGTTTCCAAAAAGTTTCCAAAAAACTTTAAATTTATAACACATTTTTAAAAGGAGTTTTATGAAAAGAAGAACATTTTTGAAAGGTTCAGCTTTGGGTTCTATGGTAGCATTTTTTGCTAGCTCAAATTTAAATGCGAGTTTATTAAAAGATAAAGATTTGCTAAATTTTAAAGAAATACCTGCTAGCACAGAAGATAAAGTTATCGTACCAGATGGCTACAAAGCAGATATTTTAATCTCATGGGGCGATCCTCTTTTTAGCAAAGCATCTATTTATGATGAAGAAAAAAATATCGATAAAAAAGCTGTGGAAAATGCTAAATTAACTTTTGGAGACAATAACGATGGTATGAGTTTTTTTCCTCTTTCAAAAGATAGGGCTATACTAGCTATTAATAATGAATATATAAATCCTGAAATTATGTTTAAACATCAAGGTAAAAATCTTAGCTTAGAAGATATTTTATATGAACAAGCAAATTTAGGAGTGAGCATTTTTGAAATAAAAAAAGAAAAAGATCAATGGTCTGTGGTGCTTGATTCTAAATACAATCGCAGAATCGATGCAAATACAAAAATGAGCATTAGTGGTCCAGCAAAACAACAAGTACTTCAAAATGAAAATTTTATATATGGAACTTTAAATAATTGTGCCAATGGAAAAACACCTTGGGGGACTTATCTTACTTGCGAAGAAAATATAAATGATTTTTTTGGAAGTTTAGATGAAAAAATTAAATTTTCAAAAGAGCAACTTAGATTTGGATTTAAAACTCAAAGTCAATATGGGTGGGAAAAATTTGATGAAAGATTTGATTTAAGTAAAAATCCAAACGAGGCAAATAAATTTGGATGGGTTGTAGAAATTGATCCATTTGATCCAAACAGCATACCTATAAAAAGAACAGCTCTTGGAAGATTTAAACACGAAAATGCAGAATTAATTGTAGAAGATGATGGAACCGTTGTAATTTATATGGGAGATGATGAAGCCAATGAATTTATTTATAAATTTATAAGCAAACATAAATATAAAAAAGGTCTAGATACTAGCAAAATTTTAGATGAAGGAACCTTATATGTAGCACAATTTAATGGAAAAATAGGAGATTTTAGAGGGAGTGGAAAATGGATTGAGTTAGAATATGGTAAAAATAACCTTAATAAAGAAAATGGTTTTAACTCTCAAGCAGATGTGTTAATCAATGCTAGAATTGCTGGATCTATTGTAAATGCAACTCCTATGGATAGATGCGAATGGATAGCAAGCCATAAAGAAAGTGGCTCAAAAGAAGTATTTGCTACCTTAACAAACAATAAAAAAAATAATAACCCAAATCCAGCAAACCCGAGAACAAAAAATATTTACGGACAAATAATTAAATGGGAGCATAAAAATTCTCATAAAGATGATGAATTTACTTGGGAAATTTTTGCACTTGCAGGAAACCCTGACAATCAAACAAGTTTAAATAAAGGCTCAAACAACATTACAAGTAATAATAAATTTAATTCCCCTGATGGATTAAGTTTTGATAGAGATGGTCGCCTTTGGATACAAACTGATGGAAACTATTCTAATCAAGAAGAATTTGAAGGCATGGGAAATAATTGTATGTTAGCAGCTAATCCAAAAACAGGGGAAATAAAAAGATTTTTAACAGGACCAATAGCTTGCGAAATAACAGGAATTGCTTTTAGTCAAGATTATAAAACTATGTTTGTTGGAATTCAACATCCAGGAGAGAAATTAAAAGGCAGTCAATTTCCTTATGGCAAAACACCAAGATCAAGTATAATAGCAATAAGTAAAATTGATGGCGGAGTTATTGGAAGTTAATCAATTTACACTAGAAATTCTAGTGTAAATTTTCAATATAAGCTAAAGCGCTAAGTGCTGCAACCGCTCCATCACCTGCTGCACATATTACTTGTTTTGGAGCATCTTTTCTTAAATCACCTGCTGCAAATAACCCTGCTATATTAGTTTGCATTTTAAGATCAACGCTAACTTGACCACCTTCTTCCATAGCACATAAAAATTCACCATTGTCTTGTTTTAAGATTTCATTTCTTACATTTAATCCAACAAAGGTAAAGATTCCAGGCATATCAAGCTCTCTTTTAGAACCATCATTAAATGCTATTTTAATTTTATTAACACCCATATTATCACCGCAAACCTCATCAACAACCGCATTTGTGATTAATTCTATTTTGTCATTATTTTTTACTTTTTCAACTGTTGAAGGTGCTGCTCTAAACTCATCTCTTCTGTGGATTAAATACACTTTTGAACAAATATTAGCTAGATACAAAGCTTCTTCTAAAGCAGTATCTCCCCCACCTAAAACAGCCACTTCTTTATTTTTATAAAAAAAGCCATCGCAAGTTGCACAAGTACTCACACCTTTACCAAAAAATTCGTCCTCGCCTTTAAAACCAGCACGACGCGGAGTAGAACCTGTGCAAACAATAACTGCTTTTGCTTGTTCGTTTTTACCGCCTTCCAATTTTATATTAAAACTTCCATCAGAATTTTTACTAATTTGCTCAACACCTACCATCTCATGTTTTAAACCAAAACGCATACATTGTTCATTCCAAGGAGCCATAAAAGAAATTCCATCTAAAACTTGAGCAACTCCAGGATAATTTTCTATCTCTGAACTCGAAGTAATCTGCCCACCAGGCATACCTTTTTCAAACATTACAACATTTTTTAATCCACCTCTTGTAGCATATAAACCTGCGCTCAAACCTGCAGGTCCACCACCTATAATAGCTAAATCTAACATGATATTTTCCTTATAGTTTTATTTATAAGTATTATACAAATTTTTCTTTAATTATAAATAATAAAAATTATTAAATAGTAAAAAATATGAAGAAAAGCCACAAAAAGTGGCTTAAGATTATAAAAGTGAGTTTAGTTTATCTGCTAAAGCTTGTTTTGATTGAGCACCAACTAGTTGATCAACCACTTCACCATCTTTAAAGAAAATGATAGTTGGGATAGATCTTACACCAAATTGTGCAGCCAAATCACCTTGCTCATCTGTATTTACTTTACAAATTTTAGCTTTACCATCAAAATCATTTGCAAGCTCATCAATTACCGGTGCAAGCATTCTGCAAGGTCCGCACCATGGAGCCCAAAAATCTACTAAAGCTACACCTTCTTTTGCTTGTGCAAAATTTTCTGTAGTTAAATCAATATATTTTCCCATTTTTTTTCTCCTTTGTTTTTTCAAATTCTATTAAAATAGAATAAACATTCCCTTAATAACTAATGTTCTCTAAAAGTTTTATATCATCTTTATATACGCAAAGTAAATCTAGTTGATAATTTTCATCATTTTTATGTTTCATAAAGTAATATTCTATAGTCTTAATAATTTTATTATATTTTTTATTATCCAATCTATATTCTACCTCATAATCACCTTGCGTGCTTTTAACTTCAATAAAATGTAAAATTTTATCTTTTTTAGCAATAATATCAATTTCTCCAAATTTAGAATAAAAATTCCTTTTTAAAATTTCAAATCCTTGTGTTTTTAAAAATTCACACGCTAACTCTTCTCCTTTTTTACCAAAAAGATATTCAAATAATGCCATTACTCTTCTATTCTCATCATAAAAACATCATCTTTTACAAATTCTTGTTCTCTAAGCTTTTGAGTTAAAATTTGTATATTTTTTTCATAAGTTTGATGAGTGATGAAAAATAAAGTGCTATAATCTTGCTTTTCTTTTTTAGGCTTTTGCAAGAAAGTATCGATTGAAATTTGATGTTCACTCATTAATTGTGTGATTTTTGATAAAACTCCTATTTTATCTAATACCTTTAATCTTAAATAATATCTTGTATAAATTTCATCTTTACTTAAAAGTTTATAAGAAGTATCATTTAAATACCCAAAAATAGCACTATTTTTTTCTTTTCTTGCTATATCGATTAAATCAGCTATAACAGCACTTGCAGTTGCCCTGCCACCTGCTCCTGGGCCATAATATAAACTTTCACCCAATACATCTCCATCAATACTAATAGCATTCATTACCCCATCAACTTTTGCTAGTATTTTATCTTTGCTAAGCATGGTAGGATGAACTCTTAATTCTATTTTTTCATCTTTAATCTTAGCAATACCCAAGTGTTTTATGGTATATTCAAATTCTTTTGCAAAATAAATATCCTCATTACTTACTTTGCTAATACCCTCAATCAAAATATCTTCAGGTTTTACTCTTAATCCATAGGCAATATTTGCTAAAATCAAAAGTTTATGCGCTGCATCAAAACCCTCTATATCAAAAGTGGGATTAGCTTCAGCATATCCTAAATCTTGTGCTTTTTTTAACACCTCTTGGAATTTGGTATTATCTTCGGTCATTTTACTTAAAATATAATTGCTTGTGCCATTTAAAATGCCTTTAATAGAAACAATATTATTAGCACTCAAGCCCTCTTTTAAAATTTTAATAATAGGAATTCCACCCGCCACACTCGCCTCATAACCAAAAGCTGTATCTTGTGCTAATTTTTCAAGCTCATAACGATGATAAGCAAGCAAAGCTTTATTAGCAGTTACCACTGCTTTTTTTCTTTTTAAAATTTTTGAAATTATCTCAAAGGGTAAATCAATACCACCCATTAACTCCACAAATACATCAATATCTTCACGCTCTAAAACCTCATCAATATCATTTACCACAGGAATTAATGCATTTGGTTTTGGATTTCTTGCCAAAGCAATTACTGGAATAATTTCTTCATCACATCTTGCTTTGATTAAATCTTGATTTTTTAGCAAAGTCTCTACAACAGCACTTCCTACCGTACCATATCCCAAAATTGCGATTTTCATTTTATTCTCTTAAATATTTTTTTATATTTCTTGCTGCTTGACGAATGCGATTTTCATTTTCTATTAAAGCTATTCTAACATACTCATTACCCGCTTCACCAAAACCAACTCCAGGACTTACCGCTACATTTGCTTTTTGCAAAAGCTGTTTAGAAAATTCCATACTTCCAAGGTGAGCTTTACCTTGAGGGAGTTTTGCCCAAACAAACATACTTGCATTAGGTTTTTTCAGCTCCCATCCTGCCTGAAAAAATGAATCAAGCAAGACTTCTAATCTTTTTGCATAAGTTGCCTTAATCTCTTCAACACAAGTTTGATCTCCATCTAAAGCTATAGTAGCAGCAACTTGTATAGGAGTATACATACCATAATCAAACCAAGACTTGATTTTTTTCAAAGCCGCAATTAAGCGTTTATTACCCACTACAAAACCTACACGCCAACCTGCCATATTGTAAGACTTTGAAAGTGTATAAGTTTCTACCGCTACATCTTTAGCACCTTCAACTTCAAAAATAGAAGGGGTTTTATAAGAACCAAAAGTCAAATCTGCATAAGCAATATCAGAAATAATATAAAATCTTTCTTTTTTTGCCATTGCAACTAATCTCTCATAAAAACTTCTTTCCACAGTGACTGTTGTAGGATTGTGCGGAAAATTTACTACTACATATTTTGGACGCGGAATACTTTCATGTAGTGTTTTTTGTAAATTTTCAAAAAAAGTATTTTCATTTAATTCATAATTTTCATTAAAATCAAAATTCATAGTTGCTACATTACCACCTGCTATGATAAAAGCTTGAGTGTGTATAGGGTAAGCGGGTGTAGGTACAATAGCTACATCTCCTGGGTTAATAACGGCTCTTGCTAAATTTACAAAGCCTTCTTTAGAACCCATCGTTGCAACTACTTCACTTTCAGGATCTAAATCAACATCGTATTTTCTTTTATACCAATTGCAAATTGCAAGTCTTAGTTTATAAATTCCACTCGAAGCAGAATAACCAGAAGTTTTTTCTTTATTTGCACTTTCGCAAAGTTTATCTATAATGTGTTGAGGAGTTTTACCATCAGGATTTCCCATAGAAAAATCTATTATATCCTCCCCTGCTCTTCTTGCTGCCATTTTAATCGCATTAACTTCAGCAAAAACATAATTTGGAAGTCTTTCTATGGTATTAAAATGAATTTCTTCAAACATTTTCCATCCTTTTTAGCGTCTTAAGTAAATCTTTAAACCCCTTTTTATGTTATCAAGGCTAAACATATCGCCAATGATAGCATATTTTGCACCCAATGGGATATTTATATTAACTTCATTTTGTTTGTGCGTGTTTTCTATACCTTGAATAAAATTTAAATTTTTATCTAAAAATTGAATTTTACAAAACCAAGAATCAAGATTGTGCGCACTAAGCTCTATGCTTTTTGCTCCTTGTAAATCAACAATATATTCCCTTAAAGGCTTATTTAATTGAGTGATGGTATTTAGTGGAATTTGAGTATTAACTTTAGGTTTTGCTTTTGAAAAATCTAGCTCATACTCATAATTTAATTCTGAAATTTTAGAAATATCTTTAATAAAAACAGAGCTTGATAACAAGGCTTTATAGAAAACTCCTGGATCAAGCATATATTGAGAATCTACAGCTAACTTATAGGTAATATAATTTTCCCTTAAAGTTAATTCAGTTGGTATAAAATACACATAGCCTAATTCGTTTAAAGTATCATTAATAGTTTTAAAAAATAAAACAGAATCAGCTTGAGCTTTAAAACTAAAAGTTAGAGTTTTTGGCTCATTTAATATAAAATTTGCCAAAGAATTAGTTTTTAAAATTTGAGAAATAGTGTAAATATCTACATTTCCGCGTTCATCTTTATAATCATTCCTTGCAAACAAAAGCTCTAATTTTGCATCTTTAGAATTATCATTAACAATATGTTTTGCAACTTCTAAAGCACTTAGTGCAAAAGCGTTAAGAGTAAAAAAAATGGAAAATATTAAAATTCTTACCATAATTTTCCTCTATTTTCTTTGATAAATTCAGCTTTTGTAATTTGTTTGATTTTACCATCTTTAATCATTAAAAATTTAGACACACCGTTTTTAAACTCTAAAGTATTATTATTTTCATCGTTTAAGCTAAAAGCAGCGTGGCCTGTGGTAATTAACATATCTTTATCCAAAGGTAAAACATAATCATTTTTAATAGTTAAAGAGCTCTTTCTAAAAGTTTTTAAATCCACCATACCAAGCCAAAGCTCTGCACTTGGTTTTATAATGCTTTCATTGAGTAAAATGATATTTTCTTCAGGCATATTTGAGCTAGCATTATCTTCTAATGTTTTTTCTGTATTATTGTTCTCGCTTATTGGTTCTAAAATAGTCGCGTTTGTTTCATTATTTTCCATAGCATCATCAGCAAAAAAATTAAGAACTGGTGTTTCATTTTCATCAACTTTTTCTTCTAAAACAACCTGCTCTTGATTTAATACATTGGTAGTATTTTCATCTAAAGTAGAACTTTGAAAAAATCTTGAAACACCCCAGGCCAAAGCTACTATCAAAAGTACTACTATTATAATCACAATATACCATACACTTGAGCTTTCTTTGGTATATGAGTTCATTCTAGGTGAAATATGCACATGATTTTTTTTCTCAATACCATTTTCTTCTAAATAGGCATGATATTCTTCTAAAAAATTAGAAAAGTCAAGCTCATACTCTCTTTGTAAAATTTTAATAAAGCCATTTACATTAAAGCGGGATAAAGACTTAAAATCTTTCTTAATGATATATTCAAGACAAGCTATTTCTATTTGTGTTCTTTTTTGAACTTCTAACAAATTTAAATCTTCTAATTTTTTCCAACTATCCATTTTTCATCCTATCGCAAAGTATTGCAAATGCTGCACTAACATTTAAACTATCAAAATCATTGTGCATTTTTATACCTACGCACTCATCGCATTTTTTAAGCACCTTTGGCGCTATACCAAAACCTTCACTTCCCATAATCAAAACTTTTTTATCTTTAGCCTTGATAGTATGTATATCACTACCTCCGCTTGCACTAGCATAGATATAAAAACCTTTTTGTTTTAACTCATTTATCATGCTTAAAATATCATCATTTAAGACTATTTTCATATCTAAAGCTGCTCCACTACTTGCACGAATAACTCCATCCATAGCCACGCTTTTAGCTACCAAAATAACCCCATCAGCACCTAAAGCATAAGCACTACGCACGATGGCACCTATATTTCCAACATCGCTAATATTATATAAAATAACTATAAAATCTTTTTCTTTTAAACTCTCAAAAGAGCTAAATTCAAATTCATCAATTTCCATTAAAAAACCTTGATGATTTCCACCTCTTGCCAAGCTTTGTGCGGCTTTAAAATCGAGTTTTTTAATTTTTTTTGATGCCCTTGTTATTTTTGAAAAATCAGCTTTTTCACATTCTTTCGCTAAATAAATTTCTTTAATTTTTTCTTCATGCTTTTCTAAGATATAAAAAAACACTTGCTTACCATAAACTATCATTTTTAAATAATAACCAAATTCAACTTAAAAGCAGTTTTTGATAATTTTCTTTTGGAGATTTTGCATTGATTTTCGAAAGAAGTTTTGCCTTTGCCTTTAAAGATAAATCAAGCTCATAAATATCTTGCTCACACAAGGTATTTTGATGAAATTGCTTTTCTTTAGCATTTACCACTACACACCACTCACCGCGTAAATCCATTGTTTTTAATTTTTCCAAAACCTCTAAAGCTTCTGCCCTAAATTTAGTTTCAAATTTCTTTGTTGCTTCTTTTATGATAAAAATTTCTCTTAAAGGATCAATTTTACTAATTTCTTCTACTAAATTAAGTATTCTAGTAGGTGCTTCATAAACTATACTAGGATAAGGATTAAGCATTAAATTTTCAATATCTTTTTGTCTTTGAGGATTTTTATTAGCCAAAAAACCCATAAAAATAAATTCTTTTTTACAAAATGCGCTTGAAACCAATGCAAGCAAAGCAGCATTTGATCCTGTTAAGACTTCATAGTCAATATTGTTTTTAATAGCATATTCGATTAAAAATTGCCCCGGATCGCTAATACCTGGCATACCTGCATCACTTAAATATGCAATATCTTGTTTAAAAAAATCCTCATCTATTTTTGCTAAAAAATCTTTTTCATTATGAGTATGTAAGGCTAGATATTTATCAGGTTTTATTTCTAAATTAAATTTTTCATTAAGAAGATGAATTAAAGATTTGCAAACTCTTGTATCTTCACATAAAAAGAGCTTGCATTTTTGTAAAATTTCTAAAGAATGAAAAGAAATATCGTTTAAATTTCCTATGGGCGTAGGAATAAAATATAACATTATTGCATTGCGTATTTTTTCTTAAATTTCTCTACACGACCCGCAGCATCTACGATTTTTTCACTGCCTGTAAAGAATGGGTGGCAGCTTGAACAAATATCAACTTTAATTTCTGATTTATTTGACTTAGTAGTAAAAGAATTTCCACAAGCACAACTAACTTTACACTCTACATATTCTGGGTGAATTTCTTTCTTCATTGTTTATCCTTTTTCAAAACATTAAGGCGTAATTATATAGATTTTTATATAAAAAATAGCTAAATTTAAGCATGCTTTTAAATTATAAATTTTGAAGCAACCCCTATAAGTGCTGTTTGTGCTTTAAGTATATAGTTGGCTTGTAATTTTGCTCTTTTTATATTTATTTCTCTTTCTTTTTGCGAAAATCCGCCTTCAGCCCCAACCAAAAATACATATCTATCGGGATCAAAATTCATCAAATCTTTACCTTCAAAATCTATCAAAACAATATTTTCATAAGCTTGCTGAAATTTTTTAAAGTCATCAAAACTTTCAAGTTCCATTAAAGAAGCACGACCGCATTGCTGGGATGATTCTATAAGAATTTTTTCCATTCTTTTAAAATCTAATTTAAAATTTTTTTGCGAGTATTCCATATACACAAAAGAAAGTTTTGCTACTCCAAGTTCATTTAAAAAAGGTAAAGTTTTTTCTATAACCTTTGGATCAATCACCGCCAAAGCTAAATGTATATATGTTTTTAATTCTTGTTTTTCTTCTTTTTTGTCAAGTAAATTTAATACGCAAGAGCGTCTAGAAAGCTCTATGCATTCATAAGTGTAAGTATAAAAATCTTTCAAATTCTTTAATATAATTTTATCACTCACTTTAATTCTTCGAGCCTTTAAGTGCAAAAAGGCTTCATTTTCTAGCTCTAAACTTGCAGTACCACTTTGTGGGTGATATAAAAATTGCATTAAAAATAAAACCTCTTAAGTAAATAAGGTACAAAAAGTAAGAATATACCTAAACACAAAATAAAAAAACTTAAAAATCTAAATTTAGCATAGCGTTTAAACAATCTTGCTTTTTTAAATAAAACAAATTGATAAATAGCCAAAGCAAAAATCAAAATCCAACAAAACCACATAGAAAGCACATAGAAATTAAATTCAAAATGCTTTAAAGCCCATAACAAACTTCCAGTAAAAAGTGTAATTGCTAAAAACAAATAATAAATTGGCAAAAATAGACGAATTCTTTTTATAAAGATAAATTCTTGTGAGAAGTTACTTTGAGTCAAATACAAATAAAACAACATTAAAAAACCATTTGTATATAAACTATACACATGCAATGCTAAAAAAAATTCATAACTTTGATCCATTATTGTCCTTGTGTATTATTTTCATCTTGTATATCATCATCAACAGGTATAGGAAGTGTTTCATCATCTATAATGACATTAGAATCACTTTGTTCAATCTGAACTTGCTCGGTTTGTATTTCTTTTTTTATATTTTTATTCTCTTGATTTGAACAAGCCATAAAAAGCAATATTGGCACAATCAATAAAATCTTTTTCATTACACCTCCTTTTGATTGATAAAAACAAAATTTACATCTTGAAGTTTTTCAAAAAAATCTTTATCTTTCCATTCATCTCTTATAGCTTGTGAAAAGTCAATATCTGCCAAATCAATCTTTGGTAAAAATTCACTATAAGCATCTTCTCTAAAACCTTGTGCATAACCTGTTCTTGTTTCATGCACAATAATGCTTTTTAAACTAACACCTTGCTCACCATTGACCATCTTAGTCTTTAAAAGCAAAGTATCAATCAGTACAAAAAATATGCGTACAAAATTTTCCGCACTTACATTCACAGGTAAACTCACCCATCTTTGCGAGTGCTTTTTCATATCTTCTAAATAAGCTTTATCATCATCTTTAAAAAGCGTAATAGCATGATCAAAACTATCAATAATTTGTTTTATCTCATCTTTTAACAAACCAAAATCATACACCATTCCAGCATTATCAAGGTATTTACTCTCAAGTAAAATTTCTACCTTATAAGAGTGGCCATGTATGCTTGTTTTACATCGCTTGGAGCTACAAAATCTAACAATATGAGCATTTTCAAATTCAAACATTTTTCTAATAATCATACGCCTTCTTTATCTCCCCAAATTCTAATATGCAATCTATCGGAGTAATTATATCCATTTTTTATACAAAATTCAGCAACACTTAAGGCGTTTTTGGAAATTTCTTCTTCATTTGACCCCATAGGCATACAAAAAACATCATTTTTACAAACTTGTAAAATTTCATTGATTTCTTTGAAGGCTTTATTTTCTTGTAAAAAATCCTTATCCAAAACAAATTTATAAAAACTTTCCTTAGCATAATTTTTAAAAGCTTTCAAAGCTTTTTCATTAATTCTTTTTTCTTTTTTTACACCACTATTGCTAAGCTTTACTCCTAAAGCAAAATAACATTTTTTATACAAAGGATATTTTTCAAAATCAATTTCAATACTTGCATTTGTTTCAAAATGCACCATAAAATCATTTTCTAAAAGTAAATTAATAAAACACAAAAAATCTTTATTTTGATAATTTAACAAAGGCTCACCGCCTGTAATTACAACTATAACTTTGCGTGAATTTGCTAGCTTCAAAACCTCATCAAAAAGCTTTGCTGAAGTATATGTTTTATAACAAGTTTTAAATTCTTTAGTAAAAACAGCTCTTATAGTATCACAGCCCAAAAGTATTTTAGAATCTTTTTCTTTTTTTACTCCAAAGCCTGCGCAGTTAAAATTACACCCGGCAAATCTTACAAATATAGCCAAATTTCCACTATATTTTCCCTCACCTTGCAAGCTTAAAAAAGTTTCAACAACTTCCATTATCCACCTGTTTGATAAAAGGCTCTTGTAGAACTTTGATTGGCATCATTTTCTGCCCATCTATTTTTTTCTGATTTATTTTTTATCACGGTTTTTAAAACTTCACAAGCACTTGCTATGTCTTTATTGCGTATAGCTTTTTTAATGCTTAAAGCCTCATCATAATATAAACAAGGTATTAAAAGCCCTTCGGCTGAAAGCCTTATACGGTTACAACTATCACAAAAATCATGGCTATGTGGATCAATAATGCCAAACTCATACCCATCTTCAAGTTCATAAATAGTCGCAGGTGCATTTGGACTTTTTTGTCCTTGTTTAAAAGAATACTTTTGAGCAATGATATTTAAAATTTCTGTTGATTTCAAGCCTTTTAAATCTCCATAAGCATGATAATTTTCCATAAATTCTATAAAGCGAATTTGGCTTTTGCGTGCTTTAGCAAATTCTAAAAGATCGATAAATTCACTATCATTAATCCCTTTAAGAGCTACGGTGTTAAATTTAATATTAAAACCTAATTCTAAAGCCTCATTAATACCATTTAACACATCTTTGAGTATGTTTTTTTGAGCTAATTTAAAGGCCACTTCTTCTTTTAAAGTATCCAAAGAGATGTTAATTCTTTTTAAGCCCGCTTGTTTTAAATCCTTTGCTTGTTGTTTTAATAAAGAAGCATTAGTAGTAAGCGCTAGATCTATATCTTGCTTATACTCACTAATCATAGCAATAAATTTATGCAAATCTTTTCTTACTAAAGGCTCACCACCTGTAATACGAATTTTCTTAACTCCTTCATCAATGCAAACTTTAACAAACATAAAAAGTTCTTCAAATGATAAAAGATTTTCCTTAGCACTCCATTCAAATGGAGTTTTTGGCATACAATAAAGGCAACGAAAATTACATCTTTGTGTTACTGAAATTCTTAAATAATCAATCACTCTTCCATAGCTATCTACTAACATCAAAGGCCTTTATAATAATTTATTAAATTTTAAAATAAGCTCAACCCTGCCCATACCTATACGCAAATCTTTGGCAATTTGCTCTATGGATTTTTTTTGATTAAAAAGTTCTATAACTTTTTGCTCTTCATTATCATAGCTTGGGCTTAATTTTGTAATACTTTGAGTTTTTTGTTCTAAATTTAATAAACGATTTTTTTGCTCACTTTGAAATTCTTCAATTACTTCTTCCACTTCTTTTAAAGCACTTAAAATAGGAATAATATTTTGATTGATTTTTTGTTCTAGCACCTGCAAAAGCTCTTCTTTTAATTCTTCTCTTATGGCTTCAGTGTCTATTTCTTCTTTTTCTTGCTCTTGCTCATCTAAACTTTCTTTTTTTAAATAATGATATTGTTTATTTAAATCTTCTATCATTTTACCAAGCTCATTAATCTTAACAATACTTTCTTTTTCTTTAATCATCATATAAGCAAACATAGCAAAAATTAATAAAGCTACAACTAGCCACAATAATAAATCACTATCCATTTTCTTGCTCCTTTAAAATTTTAATCATTGCTCTTTGCATATTTGCTACAAAATTATCATACACAAGCTCATCTTCTGCTTTTATTTGCGTGATTTTTGCTTCATTCTCATTTAATGCTTTAAAAAAAATACTAATTTTTTGACCATTTAAATTAAATCTAGCATAATAATCTTCATCTTGCATTAAACACCTATCTTTAAATTGAATATGTGTAAAATTTACCCCAATCACAAAAGATTTATATTTTAAATTAACAAATAATTTTGTTTTATTAATATCATTTTTTATCAAATACAATTCTTGCTTTAAATCCATAAGCAAATCAAAAATCAACTGCTCACCCTCGCTAAATTCTACCCTTGAAGCAAGCTTTTTCCATTTGCTTAAATTGACATAATTATTACTTGAAACATATTCTTGCAAAAACTCTTCATATCTTTCTTTGCTCTCTTCAAATTCTAATTCCAAAGAGCTTTTAAAAAATTTCATCTCCATAAAAGATCAACCCATATAAAAATAAAAAAGACTATACTTAAATACCCATTTAAAGTAAAAAATGCTTTGTCAATTTTTGCAAAATTCTTTCTAACAATGCGGTGCTCAAAAAATAAAATAACAGCACTAACAATCACACCTAAAAATGCAATATTTCCTGTTGGAGCTACCCAAACAAATAAAAACCAAAAAAGCACTGCTAAAACATGACAAAATGCTGAGATAAACAAGGTCGCTTCAAGCCCAAATTTAGCAGGTATAGAGTGCAAGCCTGTCTTTTTATCATACTCCATATCTTGCAAAGCATAAAGTAAATCAAAACCAGCTGTCCAAAAAGTAACACCCAAACACAAAATAACACTATAAATTTCAATACTTCCCAAAACCACAATACTGCCTGCAATAGGAGCAAGTCCTAAGCAAAATCCTAATACTAAATGCGCTAGGGATGAAAATCTTTTAAAGGCTGAATAAATAGCTAAAATAAACAATACCGGCAAAGAAAGAGCAAAGGCTAGTTTGTTGATAAAATAACTTGCCAAAACAAAAATAATAGCATTTAAAATAATAAAAAGTAAAATGCTAGTTTTACCTATACGACCATCGATATTAGGTCTATTTGCACATCTTGGGTTGTTTTTATCAATGTCCTCATCCATCAAACGATTGATTGCCATTGCAAAATTTCTTGCACTTACCGCGCAAATAACACCCAAAAACAAAGCTTTAAAACCAAACCAAGTGCTATCATTTAAAATAACAGAAGCTACAATCATAGAAACAAACAAAAATGGTAAAGCAAAAATAGAATGCTTAAAAACAATCAAATCCAAAATATCTTTTAATTTTTCTTTTAATAAAGGCATTTTTTCTCTTTATAATATATTTTTGTTATGATTTTACTAAAATAATTTTAAATTTAGGATATTTTTACGATGTTTTTTGAATTTGCACTCATTGGAACTACTGCAAGTGGCAAAACAGAACTTGCTAACAAACTAGCTTATGAATTTAATGCAAGTATTTTAAGCCTTGATAGTCTTTGCGTGTATAAACAAATCAACATCGCTTCAGCCAAAACAGAGCAAAAAACCTTAGATGAGCTTGATTATTTTGGAATAAATTTATTAAATGTTAATGAGCATTTTAATATCGCTTTGTTTTTTGAAGAATACAAAAAAGCAAAAGCCTTTGCTCAAAAAAACAATCAAATGCTTATCATCACAGGTGGAACTAGTTTTTATTTAAAAGCTTTAATGGATGGCTTGAGTGAAAATTTCAAAGAAAGTCAAAGCACGCTAAGTAATGATGAAATTTATCATTTAATGATAAAAATTGATCCACATACCAAAATAGAAAAAAACGACACCTATCGCTTAAAAAAATGGCTTGGAATTTATGAGCAAACTAATAAAATCCCAAGCGAAGTTTTAAAAGAAACAAAACAAGAAGCTTTAATTAAAAAACTTGATATTTTTGAAATTTCTTGGCAAAAAGATCTTTTGGAAAAACGCATTATTAAACGCACTAAAAATATGCTTGATGAGGGTTTAATAGATGAAGCTAAAATGCTATATAGTAACTACGATCATCATTTAAAAGCACTAAATTCCATAGGCTTAAAAGAATGTAAAGATTTTTTAGATAAAAAAATAAATTTAAACGAGCTTGAAGAACTCATCATCATTCACACAAGACAACTTGCCAAAAGACAAAGAACTTTTAATAAAAAATTCAACAAAGAAATTTTAGATTTTCAAAACGCTTATGAAAATTTAAAAGCTTATATTTTAAAAAAACATCAAGGCTGAGTGTTTAAGACATTTAATTTATCTTTACATAAATTTTGCCAATTGCTTGTTGTGTTAATATCTATACAATTTTGCAAACTTTGCTTTTGATTTTGCATATCTTTTAAATCTTCATAAATATTACTTTGCATATAAAAAGCTCTTGCGCGCTCATCATCTTTTAAAGGATTAGCAAGCAAATCTTTAAACAAAGTTAAGGCTTGTTGAGCTTGATTGTTTTGTTTTAAAGCTTTGATATAGATAAATTCTAAATCCGGACTAAAAAGATTTACTCCTTTTAAATTTTGATAATCAATAGCCTTTGGAGCATAAGTTAAAATACTTGTTAGAAAATTATTTTTTTCACAATAACGCAAAAACTCATAATATAATTCCACCATACGATAATTCATAGGAAATTGCTCTAGTTTTTGCAAAGTTCTTATCATAGCATTATAATCTTGCAATTTAAGTTCAGCAAAAAATTTAATATAATTTGCTTCAAATTTTTCATCATCGCTAATAATAGTTCTTGTATTTAAAATATCATTAATTGTTTTTACAACAAAACGATAACGCTTATCTTTAAGCGCTAAATCTGCACTTTGGAGTTTATAAAAAATAATATCATCATTTTCATTTTCCACTATATATTTTTTAGCTTCTTCTATACGAGTAGTACGCTTAAAGCATTCAAGCATTTGTTTTTTATTTTGTATTTTATTTCCCACATCATAGACCTTAAAATCATCATATACTTTAACAGCAGCTAAGCACTCATCATTTTTTAAATTTTGTTCTAAAACTAAAATAGCAGCTTGTTCTAAAAGATTTTTGATTTCTTTGTTGGAATATTTTTCTATGTCTTTTTGATAACTTACAACTTTTTCATAATTTTTTTCTTGAAAATATAATCTCACATTATCAAATAAAGCCATACTAGAAATTTCTCCAGCATACTTTTGCATGATCTCTTCATATCTTTGATGTAAAAAACTTGCATTATTATCTTTTAAATATAAGAAATTTTTATCTTGAGCTTCTTTTATTAAACTCACATATTCACCCAAAGGAAAATCTTCTGTGTAAAGATCTAAATACTTTTGAGCTTTAGTATGTTCATTTGCATTCAACAAAGCCAAAGAAAGATCTTTTAATACTCTTTCATATTCTTTATCGACTTTAGTCAAATGCGTAAAAATATACTCATAAATTTTAGAACTTAAATCATAAATTCTATGATTACTAAAAGCCTTAGCTAAAGATAAAGAATTTTCTAAATCACTCATAAAAAATTCAGGATTTGATTCTAAAATTTTACTTGCTAACTCCTTGGCTTCTTTTGTATTTTGCGCTTCTAAATAATTTTTAGACAAAAATAAAGCAGCTCTACTAGCTAAATCTGCATTCGGAGTAGAATAATATACATCTTGATAAATATTATTTGCTATATTTTTTTTACCCAAATGATATAAATAATCTGCATAATCAAGTAAAGCTATTATGGTATATTTATCGTCTTTATGCTCAGTACTTAAAGTATCAATAATATAATCGACATTAGATCTTTGAGATAAGCCCATATAAACTCTCATCATGATATACATTACTTCCGTATAATCTTTATCATTAATATAAGTTCTCACCCATCTTTTAGCATCATCTAGCATTTGCTCTAAAATTTGCTGATCTTTATCAAGCTCATAAGTGTAAAGCTTATTTTGCGCTCTTAATTTATAAAGCTCAAATTCATTCATAAATACACTACCTTGATAACGCTTAATAGCATTAACAGCATCTCGTAAAACTTGATCGTATTTTTTGGCTTCATATTCTTGTTTGATATTAAAATATGCATTAAAATCTGCACTTTTTGAAGTTTCCATAGGATTAGAATTTAAATCCAATGCTCCAATATAAGGCATTAATGCATCATCAAAATAAATATCAAAATCAAGTCCATCGCTAGGTTTATAATACCTTAAATCCTTAGTAAAAATAAACACAAAATGTTTAGAAGTATCTCCATTTTGACTTTGAATTTCTTTAGCATTAAAAATATCTTGAGAATAATTAAACATTTTAGCTAAAATTTTAGGATATATTTTAATTGTCAAAAAAGTTTGGTGTTTTTCAAAATAAATTGTAAAATCATCAAATTCTTTATTTTGAAATTGCATATTACTAACGCCCAAAACATTGCACTCAAAATGAGTTTTTTCAAATTCAAAAATACTCTTGCAAGTAAAATCTTTATTATCTTTTAAATGCAAAAGTGTAAAGGGACGATTTTGTTCTTCCCCTTTATTAACAATAACCTCAAAAGAAAATATATAATTTATGCTTAATAATAATAAAAATAAAATCCTTATCATGAGCGTGATTATAGCAATATTATTTCACAAAAGCAAAAACGCACATGATAAGCTTCCGATAAAACATAAACTTAAAATAATCTTTTGCTTAATATCTAAATTTATACTCTTTATAGATTGACTTTTTTTAAAAAAGATATAAATTAAAATTTTCAAATAAGCATAAAGCATGATCATGGAACTTAAAGCTATAGCAAATATAAGCACATAATAGCCCGAATTTAAAATAGAAGCTAAAATTAAAATTTTACCCCAAAAAATCCCAAAAGGTGGAATTCCTGCTATACATAAAATAAACATAGCTAATATTATAGATAATACGGGTCTTTGATCAAATAAGCCAGAAAAACTTTCAAATGAGCTTTTTTGAAATAAACTTAAGATTAAAAAAATTCCATAGTTTGCAAAAGCAAAAGAAACCCAATAAACGAACAAGGCAAAAATTGAAAGCAGGTAAGAAGTTCCATCTCCTTGAGAACTCACACTCATACTAGAAACAATAACAGCCAATATAAAAGAAGAATGAGTAATAGAGCTATATGCAAGCATTTTTTTTGCATCTTTTTGAATTAAAGCTACTATGCTTACAGCAAGCATAGAAAAAATTGCTAACGATGCGACTATGTATTCAAATTTTACTCCACCGCCTAAAGCAGAAAAAATTCTTAAAACTACTATTATCATAGCAATTTTTGGAACAATAGATATGAAAGCTATAAAATTTGTATGAACTCCACAATATACATCTTTTAGCCAAAAATGAAAAGGAGCGATAGAAAGTTTTACTCCAACAATAACCAAAAACATTACTCCAGCACATAATAATATAGGATCTGAAATATATTCAGAATGCAATAAATTATCCAAATCCAAAGACTTTGTTTTTAAATACACAAAAGCACAAGCAAAAACAAAAAATCCAGCCCCTACTGCAGCTAAGGCAAAATATTTTATGCTAGAACTAATAGCATTATGAGTTCCTCTTAATGCTATTAATGTATAAAGAGCTAAAGAAGATCCTTCTAAAGCTAGGAAAATCACAATTAAATTAGTACTTGAAACCATTAATATTAAGGAAGCAACCATAAACAAAAATAAAGAAAAAAATTCTGCTCTTTGTTCATCTTTGTCTATAAGCAAATAAAGCATAGAAAAAAACAAAATAATTATTTGCGCAAAAATTGCATAATTATCGCTTACAAATAAACCAAAAAAAGCATGAGAATTATCTAAAACAAAACCATTATAAAGCAATAAAAAACACAAAGTGCTAAGCAAAGCTATAACACTTGCTCCTATATAAAAATTTCTAGAAAGTTTTTTAAATGCACTCAATAAAAGTAATGCAATAGCCCAAAAAAGCAATGACAACACAGGAAATAATAATACAAAATTTAATTTTTCTAAACTAAAACCACTCATTAAAAACCTCTTATACTATCTATGATTTTTTGATTTTCTATGGCGATATTTCTTGTTTGCATAACTTCAAGAATACTATTTACATTAGAAGCAATTTGATCTAGCATAGCACTTGGAGCTACCCCTAAATAAATCACTAATGCACTTAAAATACTTAAAACAAAAATTTCACCTTTTTTAAGCGTAAATTTACTGCACACTTCTTCTTCACAAGTAGCAAAAAACATATTTCTATAAATATTTAGCATATAAATAGCTCCTAAAACGATTACACCGCCTGCAAATAATGCATACCATAAATTTACACTTGCCACACCTTGCAAGATCAAAAACTCACCTACAAAGGAAATAGTCAAAGGCAATGAAATAGATGAAAACAACAATACTGCAAAGAAAAAGCTAAATAATGGGGCTGTTTTAGCTAAATTTTTATAAAAGTCTAAATCAAAAGTATGATATCTTTTGTAAAGCATATAAGCGGCTAAAAATAAGCCACCTGTTACTATACCATGTGCAAACATATAAAATACAGAACCACTAACCCCATTATAAGTAAAAGTTACGATACCTAAAATTACCACACCCAAATGCGAAATTGAGCTATAAGCAATTAATTCTTTTAAATCCTTGGCTTTAAAAGCAATTAAGGCTGCATATAAAATTCCAACTATACATAAAATAGCAAGTAAAGAATAATAATGATTCAAAGTATCAGGCGCTAAAGGCAAAATAAATCTTAAAAACCCAAAAGGTGTCATTTTAAAGCTTACAAGCATTACAGATACTAAAGTCGGACTTTTGGTATAAACCTTTGGAGCCCAAGTATGAAAAGGAAATAAAGGACTTTTAATCGCAAAAGCAATAAAAAATCCTACAAATATTAGATTTTGTGCATTCTCAGGTATAAAAAATTCACTCTTATACCAAGCTAACAAATCAAAACTCCAATATCCAAAACTTTGATAATACAAAAATCCCACATAAATAATAGCTAAAAGCATAAGCATAGAACCGCAAAATGCATAAATGAAAAATTTAATCCCTGCCTTATAATTATCTGAATATCTACCTATTAAATAAATAAGCGGTATAAGAGAAAACTCCCAAAATACATAAAACAATAAAGCATCCAATGAAGCAAAAAGTCCTACAATGCAAAATTGTAATAAAAATATACTTATTACAACACTTTTATCTTGAATATCCAAACATATAAAAGATAAAAAAATCATAATAGAACAAAGTAATATTAAATAAAGCGCTATAGCATCTACACCTATGTGAAAATTAACTATCAAAGAATTTAAACTAAATTCATAAGCCATGCCACCATCGTAGTTAAATAACAAAAAAACATTAAAAACTAAAATCAAAAAACTAACTAAAACAGCAAAGGACTTGCTATCTTCTTTTTGTAAAAATAAAGCTATAAAAGCCGCAAAAAATGGAAATAACATTAATAAACCGAGCATATTACACCGCCAAAGCTAAACAAAATAAACACACAAAAGCCAAAACTACAATTCTTAAAGCCAAAGAATAATCCTTACCCATACTAAGAACCCTAGCAAATGTTTTAAGGAAAAATGCAATACTATCTACCAAAGCATCTAAAATTTCTTTATCAGCTTTTCTTAAAAATTCACAAAATAAAGCATACTTACTAACAATAAATTGATGATAAAATTTTGGTATGTAGTATTCATTAAACAAAAGTTTGTAAATACTTGTTTTAGAAAGTGATGGTTTAAACCAATTTTTCCAATAAGCTATGATAGCTAAAAGCACTCCAAGTACCGCAGAAACACTTGCAAGTATCATAACTAAAGAATTTTGACCATCAATAAAAGCTAAATTTTTACTTACAAAATCCATAAAGCTATGCTCAAAAAATCCTGCTATAATAGCAAGTAAAGCCAAAGGACTCATCGCAAGCAAAGCTATTTTACTAGCTTCATGGGGATGTTCTTCATGTCTTTTTGGAGTAAAAAATACAAGCATTAAAAGTCTAAAGCTATAAAAAGCTGTCATAAAAGCTGCTATTAAAAGTACTAAAAAAATTCCATGATGATGGCTTATAAAAGAAAATCCTAAAATTAAATCTTTAGAGAAAAATCCTGCAAAAGGATAAATTCCTGCTAAAGCTAAAGAACCTATAAGCATTAAAATAGCACTAAAACGCATACTTTTATAAAGTCCACCCATTTTACTAATGTCAAGCTTATCATTCATAGCATGCATAACATTACCCGCACCTAAGAATAATAAAGATTTAAAAAATGCATGAGTTGCAAGATGAAATAAAGCTATTGCATAAGCTCCAAGACCTGCTGCTACAAACATATACCCAAGTTGAGAAAGCGTCGAATATGCAATAATTCTTTTTAAATCTTTAGCCACCATGGCCATAGAAGCAGCAAAAAGTGCTACAAAAGCTCCAAGTATAGCGATAAAATACCCTACTTCAGGAACTTGTAAATAAAGCTCCCCTGCGCGAATTACCAAATAAACTCCCGCAGTAACCATAGTAGCAGCATGGATTAGAGCTGAAACTGGCGTAGGTCCTGCCATAGCATCAGCAAGCCAAGTATGGAAAGGAAATTGTGCTGATTTACCCATAGCACCTACAAAAAGTAAAAGTGCTATTAAAATCAAAATCACATCATTTTCATGCCCTAAAGATAAAAGGGTAAAAAATTCATCATATTTTAAAGAGTTAAATTCTATATAAATTAAGAAAATTCCTAAAAGCAAAGCCAAATCTGCAATTCTATTCATGATAAATGCTTCATTAGCAGCAAAAGTGTATTTTTCATTATGATACCAAAAACCTATCAAAAGCCATGAGCAAAGTCCAACACCTTCCCAACCTATAAAAAGTCCTAAGAAATTATCACTCATAATCAAAAACATCATAGAAAAAACAAAAAGTCCCAAATAGCTAAAATAGCGATTAAACCCTTCATCATGCTCCATATAAAATATACTATATAAATGCACAAAAGTCGCTACTATACTTACCACATTCATCATAATCAAAGTAATAGAGTCTATTTTAAAACCAAAACTAACATCTACTAAAGATATCCAAGTACCAAGTTCAAAATTAAAATGCACTCCATTATTTAATAAAATAATTGAAGCAAGAGCTGAAAAAGCTATAAATAAAGAAGCTAAATAACCTAAAATAATTTTCTTAGCACTAAAAGCAAAAATACCTAAAATAACAGCTGAAGCCAAAGGAGAAAAAAGTGCAATTAAAGCTAAATTTTGCATTTTATCTCTCCTTTTTCAGCTAAAGAGCTAAGCTCTAGTGTTCCTGTTTTTCTATACCATAAAACACAAAGCGCTATCCCAACAGCTACTTCACAAGCTGCAACTCCCATTACAAATAAAGCAAAAATTTGACCTTCTATGTCTTTATGAGAAGCTCCTGCTGTAACTAAAGCCAAATTAGCAGCATTTAATAGAATTTCACTTGAAATAAAAAGCATAATTAAATTTTGGCGTTTTATGATACCTATTAGACCAATGATAAACATCAAAATAGCCACAATGTAGTATTTTTCTAACATCATTGTTCGTCCTTTTTTACATTTTTTTGAGTAAGTGCTATAGCACAAATTAAAGCTATTAAAAGTAAAATTGCCATAAATTCAAAAGCAAGCATATATTTTGTAAATAGAGCAAAGCCTATTTGCTGAGTAGAATCAAGACTATAAACTTCACTAGTTTCATTTAAACCAAACTCATATCCCATAATAATACTAACTAATAAAACAGCACTAAAAATCACAGCAAAAATGAAGATTCTTTTACCTTTTAAACTTTCTTTTACTTTTATAGAAGCATCAAAAAACATCATAGCAAAACTATAAAGACCTAAAATAGCTCCACTGTAAACAATTATTTGAATTGCTCCAATAAATTCAGCATTAAGTAAAAAATAAAATCCACTTAAAAAAACCATAGCCACAGCCAAAGAACTGATAGCATAAAGCACGCTAGTGCTTAAAACACTAATTAAAAAAAATCCCAACACCAAAACACTTAATAAACAAAAAGCTATCGTTTCAAACATTTTCTTCCTTTGGAGCATCTTGCTGTCTTTGCAAATCTATCTCATAATAATTTGGAGTTTTCTTTACTAAATCATCAGCATCTTTTCTTAAACTACCACTTCCTTCAAACACCACTTGATTTTTAAGCTCATCGATAGGGGTTAAAAAATCTTCCTTTTGACCAAAATAAGATCTTTGCTCTGCGGCATTTTCATATTCTTTACCATGCACAATGGCAAGTTCAGGACAAACATCAGCGCAAAATCCACAATAAATACAACGCCCTAAATTAATACTATAATTTTCGACCTTTTTGCGTCCATCTTCGCTTAAACTCGTTTCCATTCTTATACAATTACTAATGCAAATTTTTTCACACAAGCCACAACCAATACAACATTCATTTTCACTTTCAATAAAACGCATCAAACGATGAACTGCACGATATCTATCATCTAAAGCAACTTTTTCCATAGGATATTTAATCGTTGCGCTATTGTTTTTTTTAAACATTTCTCTTAATACGACAAATAAACCTACAAAAAGCTCTGTATTTAAAGAACGCTTGATTACTTGTATGAATTTTTCATAAGTATTTTGAGGATTTTTACGCTCAAAATCTACTTTAAAATAACCTTTTTTCATTGTTTTTTCCTATATCACAAGCACTAAAGCACTAATTAATAAATTTAAAACCGCTAAAGGTATTAAAATCAAATAACACATTCTCATTACTTGATCAGGACGCAGTTGCGGAAAAGCACCTCTAGCCCAAAAATACCAAAAGAACACAAAAGACACTTTCAAAAGCATCATAATAGCCCCTGGTATAATCCAAAAATCATTAAATCCACCCAAAAATAAAAGCGATATCATAATCGCTCCGGTAATCATGGCTGTATATTCTCCGATAAAAAACATACCCCATCTAAGTCCGCTATATTCAGTGCCATAACCTGAAACAAGTTCAGTTTCGTTTTCACTTAAACAAAGTGGAGTTCTATTAGTTTCTATAAAAATAGCTATCACAAATAAAATAAAAGCTAAAGGTTGTTTAAAAATAAGCCAAGAAAGCATGCCATCACTTTGATAGTTATTAATATCTACTAAAGACAAAGATCCAACAAGCATTACAACACACACCAAAGAAAGCCCTGCAACGCTCTCATAAGAGATAATAGAAACAAGCCCTCTTGCCCCGCCTAGCAGCGACCATTTATTATTACTTGCTAAACCTCCTAAAAAAATCGCATAAAAACTAACTCCACCCATACCTACAACAAAAAGCAAGGCTACATTAATATCAGCGATAATAGGACGAATCACTCTACCAAATAAAGTAAATTCAGGAAAAATAGGTATAGCTGCAATTGCTACAAAAGCACAAATTGCTGCAATCAATGGAGCGATTAAAAACACCACTTTTTGAGCATAAGTTGGCACTATATCCTCTTTAGTAAAAAGTTTAATCATATCAGCAACTACTTGAAGCAATCCAAAAGGACCTACCATATCAGGCCCTAAACGACGATGAAATAAAGCCAAAGCCTTTCTTTCAAGATAAGTTGCCAAGCCTGCTAAAGTAGCAAAAATAGCTATAACAAGCACACATTTTATAATTGTTTCTACAATAAAAAAAGTAATATCACTCATATTTTAGCTCCTGCTTTTTCAAGCCAAACTTTTACATATCGAGTATTATCAAATAAAGATTTATAATCAATCTTACTATCATAATCCCCTAAATACGCACCATTTTCTAAAGATTCATCACATTTTACACTTATAGCAATTTGAGTTTTTTCATTTTTTAAAATAACACTATCATCTTGGTTTAAATCAAATTTTTGCATTAAATCAGACGATAAAAATAAAGCCCCAACCTCATTAAAAGCTCTATTACTAAGTTTTGAAAACTGATGAATGCTATTTGCATGATATAAGGTTAAATTTCCTTCATTTTGCTCTTTAACTTCTTGAATGCTTAATGTTTTTTCAAACTCAAAATGGGAAAAATCAAGCTCATAACCTCTATGATTTACCCCACCATTATCATAATGATTTTCTAACTCATCAAAGTCAATTACCCTAAAGCCTTTATTTTGTGGTAAAAATTTAGTATAGTTGATCGTAAATTCTTCATCAAAACCTAAGGCATTTGCCAAATCATTTAAAAAATAACCTTTAAATTCTAAAGCCGCATTTGTAGGAACTAATCTTTTATCATAATTTACAAAGCTACCTTCTTGTTGATTTAAACTAGAACTTGCAAGATCAAAATGCCCATCATAAGAAAAAGCAAAATCGCCTTTTTCGTTATAACCTAATATTTTTCCTACTTGAAAATCTTGACTTAAATCACAAATCAAACTCACACCTAAGGTATTAGTACAAGTTGGATTTAAAAAGACTTTAAATTCAGTATATTTTTGTACCAAAGCACAAAGTTTTGCTAGCTTGGCACTTTGCTCATCATAGTAAAAATCACTTCCTATAATAAGTGTAAATTTTTGCTTTTTTGCGAGTAAAGTCTCTAAAATATCCTCATCTATGCCAAGATTTTTCGCATAATTTGATCTTTGTACCTCTATGCTTTTTTTAATTTTTTTAGGCACAAGTTTTTTAACTTCTTCTATAATAGTTTCGCCGTTTTCATTTTGCTTTTCTATCTTTTCAGTAACTTCTTCATTAATAGTTTCTTCTATTTCTTTTGTATCTTGATAATACGCATTTTCTAATGTGTTTTTAAAATCCTGCGGAAGCTCTTTGGCAAATTTTTGCAAGATAAATAATAAAATACTTTCATTATCTTTAATATCATGATTAATCTGCAAGAAATTTTTAGAATATTTATCCACACCTTTATCTTTTATAGGGTGAAAATATAGCCCTGCACCTTTATTCATTACCAAAGCGTTATTAACTTTATATCCTAGCGTTGGCGCATCATAGCGTAAAAATGAACCTACGATGATTAAAAAATCACTTTGAGTGATATCGTCTGTATTTGCATTATACATTGCATTTGCATTTTGATAAAAACAAGCTAGGAAATCTTGGAATTTTTTAGCTTCATGATTTATAAGATTAAGATTAAATTTTTTACTTAAATTTTGCAAGATTAAAGCTTCTTCGTTAGTAATAAAACTATTAAATAAAATATTTTTTATTTCATCATTTTTTATCATATTTACTAATTTTTCAAAAGCTTTTTCGTCTTTACCTTGAACTTCATTTTGAGTATTAAAACCATATCTTGCAGCTTTATTTAGCGTAGCAAAAGCAAAATCATTGCTCACTCTATAAATTTTTTCTTTTTGATTATTAATACTAGTTTGTTTAATATCATAATATATCAACTCACAATCACTTGAATGTGGATTACTAGCTGGAATTTTCTTTAACTCCCAAGCATTAGATGTATATTGAAAAGCCGAACCCACCAAAGCTCCCGTTGGACATACACTTGTACATTCTCCGCAAAAAGAACAATCAAGCATATCGCCACTACTCGGTGCAATTAAACTCTTTTGAAATTTAGTCCAAATAGCTAGCGCATCTTTACTCATACTTTCTTTAAAGCTTGCATCGGGCGCGCTTGCTCCTCTTGAAGTAGTTTTTAAAGCGCTTTCTCCTATTTTATCTTTACAAACTGTAATACATCTTTCACACACGATACATAAAGCTGGATCATAATTAATCTCGCCCCATTTTTTATGCTCTTTATGGGTATCTTTAATCCAATAATTTTGCACATTTACTCTTGCTTTGTGTGTAAAGTTTTGAAGCTCACACTCACCGGATTTATCACATACTCCACATTGTAAAGGGTGGTTGATACAATATGCTTGCATAATCGCATTGCGCTCATCCCATAAATTTGACAAATCACTCTCTACTACCATACCTTCTTTAACTTTAGTATTGCAAGAATAAACCTTTTTACCATCAGCTTCTACCATACACATACGACAAGCAAGTGTTGGAGAACAACCATTTAAATAACAAATTGCAGGAATGAAAATATCATTTTTTCTTGCGACATTTAAGATATACTCACCCTCATTTGCCTCACATTCTATACCATTAATGATAACTTTCATTTTATAACCTTAACTTGAGCTTTTGAAAAAGCAAAATCAGCGCTTTCATAATCAAACAAAGCCACCGTGCCTTTCAAATCATGATTGATTTTTACTATAGTTGTAAATTCTTGAGTGTTTATTTTTAAATTAATTTTATCCCCATCCTTAACCTTAGCAATTAAAGCAAAAGAAGAAGAGCAATGCAAATTTTTGTCTCCCAAAGGTGCTTGCATGATAATAGTTCCATCAAAATTATCAAGTTCTAAAAGCTCACTAAAAGAATTTTGTATTAATAAATTTTCTTCATTTTCATTAGAGCAAATTAGCAAAAGATTAAATTTATGACAAAGTTTTTCTAAAAAATACTTAATATTTTCAAAATCTTTATGTTGATATAAATTTTCATCAAAAATAATACATTTTGCTTCTTTTAAAAACTCTAAAATCTCTAAAGCTTCTTCTTCACCAAAGCAAGATTCAGCACTTAAATACCCCTCATCAAATTCGTTAAATTCAGTCTCCAAGCTCATCTTACAAAGCAAAGCAAGCACGAAAGGCGCACTTGCAATCTCACATTTATAAAAGTTTGCTTTTAAATTTTTATCCTCTAAACAAGAAATATTATAATTTTTACTTTTGTTAAGCTTAGCGCAAAGTGAAGGATTTTTTAAAGAAAGCAAATCCACAAAACACAAAGCATTTAAGCCTTCTTGATATTTTGCTAATTTCATTGTCCTACCTTTTTAAAAACTATAGTCCAATCTACTTGATTAAATTTTAAAGAATTTAAAAGTTCACAATTTCGCTCTTTTATGAAAGCAAAACTTTTTTCTACATTAGAAAAATCTCCTATTTCAAATAAAACTACTAAAACTTCACCCATATAAGCTTTTTGAATGATTTGTTCTAAATCCTTAAATAAATCTTGACTTTTTCTTAAATCCACGCGTCTCATCGGTCTATCTCACCTAAAACTATATTAATACTTCCTAAAATCGCCACCGCATCAGCCAAATATGATCCTACAAGCATTTCTTCTAAAAATGCACAATGAAAAAAGCTTGGGGTTCTAGCTCTTAATCTATATGGCCTACCGCTACCATCTGAGTGGATAAAAAATCCAAGTTCGCCTTTTGGACTTTCAGTTGGCACATACACCTCTCCTTTTGGTGGTTTTAGACCTTGGGTTACTAGGACAAAATGTTGCATAAGAGAATAATTTTGCGTTATGATTTGCTCTTTTGAAGCGCTTACATATTCAGGATGATTGCATAAAATTTCAGGCGGAGTATCTTGATAAAGCTTAGCACATTGAACTAAAATTTTCAAACTTTCTCTAAATTCTTGCATATAAACCTTATATCTTGCATAAGAATCACCCATTTTGGCCACAGGCACGCCAAAATCTACCTCATCATAAAGCAAATAAGGCTCTTCTTTTCTAACATCATAAGCAATACCACTTCCTCTTAGCATAACCCCACTACAACCCCAACTTAGTGCTTGTTCTTTGCTTACAACTCCTACATTTTCAGTTCTTGCACGCCAAATTCTATTATCATCAAGCAAAGCTTCATAATCTTTTATATCATTTGGAAATTTATTACAAAATACCAAAAGTTCATCTAAAAAACCTTCAGGTAAATCAAGCATTACCCCGCCTATTCTCATAGATGAATGCGTAAGTCTTGCCCCGCAATATTTTTCTATTAGATCAAGCACATACTCACGCTCTCTAAAGCAGTATAAAAATACTGTCATCGCACCAATATCAAGTGCATGTGTAGCAAGCCATAACAAATGCGAAGCAATACGGTTTAACTCAAGTAAAATCATCCTTATCACACTTGCTCTGCGTGGAATTTCCAAACCACAAAGTTTTTCCACAGCAGCTACATAGGCATAATTATTTGCACTAGCTGCGATATAATCCATTCTATCAGTAGTTGGGATAAACTCTTGATAGATCATATTTTCAGCCATCTTTTCCATACCACGATGCATATAACCTATACAAGGAGCAGCCTTGGTGATTTCTTCTCCATCAAGCTCTAAAATAAGGCGTAAATTTCCATGAGCACTTGGATGTTGAGGGCCAAGATTTACTATCATGGTGCCATCTTCACGCTCAAAGCTTATATTTTCATAATAAGGTTTTAATTTAGTAGAAATTTGCATTTTATCTTCTCTTATCTAAAATTTTTACTTGCGTTCTTTTGGCTTTTTTCACAAAAGGCACGCCACCTTCTTCTTGATATTCTTGTAGGTATTTATCCTCTCTTGGAGCTTCGCCTTTACCAACCTCATGATAAATTCTACTAAAGTTTAGCGTGTCTTTTTCATCTACAAAACCTGGATCTCTATTTTCTTCACCTACAACCTCGCGGTATTCTTTTCCAAAAATTTTATCTATCTCATACCACTTAGCAAATTCATCACCATGCAAAGGATAGCTTTTTAAAAAAGGATGTCCATACCAATCATCAGGCATTAAAAGTCTTTTTAAATTTGGATGATTGATGATGAAAATTCCAAACATATCATATATTTCTCTCTCACACCAATTAGCACCCTTAAAAACACTCATAACACTTTGAAGCCTTTCTTTTAAACCAACGAAAGTTTTTATTCTCACTCTTAAATTTTTCTCCATATTTAAAAGCTGATAATATACTTCAAAACCCTGTTTTTGAGCGACAAAATCAATCGCACTTGCGTCAGTAAAACAGCTATAACCTAAATTCTTAAGCTTATCAAGAATAGTAACATTATCATCTTTGTTTATCTCAATCACCCAAAAATCAAGCTCTATAAAAGAATTTTTTAACTCAAATTCTTGACTTAAAATTTGATGATCACTCTCAAAAACACTACTCTCTGTGCTTAGTTTTTTAGTTGCAGGTGCATGGTAAAATCTATCCTCATAATAATTTTTTAACTGAGCATTTTTCTTATTGCTATATTTTCTCATCATATAAGCCTTTTTGGAGCTATTTTTCTGCTTGCTTTTTCTTTACGAATTCTTTTTTGCAAAATCATCAAAGCAAATTGAAAAGTTTCAGGACGCGGGGCACAGCCTGGCACATAAATATCAACAGGAATAATCCTATCCACTCCTTGGACAGTAGAATAGGTATTAAACATACCGCCGGTATTTGCACAAGAACCCATAGAAATAACCCATTTAGGATCAGGCATTTGATCATAAAGTCTTCTTGTAAATTCAGCATGTTTTTTACTTAAAGTACCCGCTATAATCATTACTTCAGATTGTCTTGGACTTGCTCTAAAAATTGTTCCAAATCTATCAAAATCATATCTTGCACCACCTGCTGCCATCATTTCAATAGCACAACAGGCAAGTCCATAAGATAGTGCCCATAAAGAATTACTTCTACCCCATTGCACTAACTTATCAACCGTAGTTAAAACAACTGGCGCATTACTCATTTTTTGATACTCTGCCATGCAAATGCTCCTTTTTTATAAGCATATAAAAAGCCTACTGCAAGTAATAAAATAAAAACAAACACTTCCACCAAGGCAAATAAAGATAAGCCATATTTTGAAAGTTCTGCGGTTAAATCTTTAAAAATCACCGCCCAAGGAAATAAAAACACCACTTCAATATCAAGCAAAATAAAAATCAAAGCAAAAACAAAAAATTGAGAATTGATTTTATTTGCTTGTTTAGAAGCCATAGGCCCGCACTCATAAATTCCTAGTCCAAGTTTTTTTCTATTATGAGAGGCTAGCTTAGAACCTATTTTAGAAGAAATATACACCAAAGTAAAAAATATAACACTTGCAATAACAAGCATTGCAAAGATGCCAAAGTATTGATGCTCTATAGTTGCGTGCGTCATAATAAACCTTTTATTTAAGCATAATTAAATTTATTTTACTTCAATTTAGCTATATAAAAACTTATTATCAAAAAAATAAATTTTTATGTATTTCAAAATGAAACAGTTTTTATCTTTATTATAAATACATTTTTTTATGGCAAATATCTTGTAAGATTTTTTCCTGATGAGAAATAAAAATATAAGTAATATCGTATTTTTTTTGAAAAGCATATAAATAATTTAGAATTTTACAAGCAGTTGGTATATCAAGTGCTGCTGTGATTTCATCTAAAATAAGCAATTTTGGTTTTAAAAGCAAAGCTCTAATCAAACCTAATCTTTGGCTTTGACCGCCACTTAATTTAGAAGGTTTTAAATTTAAAATATCTTTTTCAAGTTCAAAAACATCAAAAAGCTTAAAAAGCTCTTCAAAATCAGGCTTAAGTTTAAAATTTTCATATACATCAATCAAAAGTCTTTTGGCACTTTTGTAAGGATTTAAAGCTAGCTTTTGATCTTGGAAAATATATTGAATTTTTTGGCGTAATTTTCTTTGAGCGTTAAAATCTAAATTTAATATATTTTCATTTTCAAACAAAACTTCTCCAGTATTTGCACATTCAAGCATACAAAGAATTTTAGCCAAAGTGCTTTTACCACTACCACTTTCCCCACAAAGCAATAAATTTTCATTTTGATTTAGAGAAAAACTCACATCTTTAAAAACAAAAATTTCCTCTTCCTTTAAATACCAATGTTTTTTAAATTTATAAGATTTGCTTAAATTTTTAACTTCTAAAAACATTCTCATTCTCAAAATAATTTAACAATTCTTTAGCAAAAACACCTTTTGGATTGCTTAAAAACTCTTTCACGGGCATTTGATAAATCAAAGTTTTATCTTCTATGATAGCCACCTCATCACAAAGCTCTTTAGCTAAATTTATATCATGAGTAATGAAAATGAGATTTTTAAATTGTGTTTTTAACTCTTTTAAAATAGCGATGATTTTTTCTTCATTAGCTCTATCAAGTGAGCTTGTAATCTCATCACACAATAAATACTTAGCCTCGCTTAGTAAAGCTAGAGCTATTTGAATGCGTCTTGCCATACCACCACTTAGCTGATATATAAAAGAATGCCATAAAAGATCATGATTTTTAAGCCCTAAACACTCAAAATAATAAAAGGCCTTTTCTTTAATCTCTTTTGTGCTTAAATTAGTATGAGTTTTTAAAACTATATTAAAATAACTCCCTATATCAACAAGAGGATAAAAACTCCCATAAACATCTTGAAAAAGTAAATTTACCTTAGTTCTTAAAATATTTAGCTCTTTTTCTTTTAAAATTAAAATATCTTTTTGATCTATCCTAAATTTTTGTGCATTGAGTTTATAGTGTTTATCAAAAAGCTTAATCATGCTTTTTAAAAGCAAGCTTTTTCCCGCTCCACTTTTACCCATGATAGCCAAAGCTTTACCATCTTCTAAATTAAGATTTATATCTTTTAATAAGATCTTATCTTTAAAGCTAAGATTTAAATTTGCAATTTCTATCATGCTTTAATCTCTTCTTGTAAGTCATTACCCAAAGCAAGCAAAGGTAGGATAAGCATAAGTATAAAGGCTACTGGAAAAACTATCATCCACCAAAATCCTAAAAACACAGCCTTACTTGCTTCATTTAACATATTTCCTAAACTTGGAGTCCAAAGCTCTACACCCAAGCCAAAAAAGCTTAAAGTAGCTTCACTTGTAATAGCATGGGCGATATTTAAAACAAAAAGCACAAAAAGCAAATTCCAACAAGCAGGTAAAAGCTCACTAAATAAAGCTTTCATCTTACTAGAGCCTAGAATGATAGCATTTTGATAAAACTCAAGTTTTTGAAATTTATTAAGCTGAGTATCAAGTACTTTTGCCACAAAAGCAAAATGCCCCAAAGCGATGATAAAAATCATACTCCACAAAGATCCCGCCAAAAAACTTTGAAAAAACATAATCACAAGTAAAGAAGGTAAAGCCAAAAGCATATCAAGCACTCTAGCAAAAAAAGCATAAGCAAAAAATCTTGTTAAAAACACATAAACACAAGCAAAAAGTACGCTAAAAAATGCCGCCATTACCCCTACAAATAAAGAAATACGCAAGGCATATAAAATACGCGTAAAAACATCTCTACCAAGTAAATCTGTGCCAAAAATATGACTTAAATTTGGGGCTATTTTAGCCTTGCTTAAATCCACTAAATTAGGATCATAAGAGCTTATTAAAGGTGCAAAAAGTGCTAAAATAAAACTTAGCAAAATCATCATCACATAAAACTTACGCATTAGCAAACCTTGGATTAATCATCTTGCAAATTATCTCTACGATAAAATTTACAAGCACTACCACTAAAATGCTAAAAATTACCACAGCTAGCACCACAGGATAGTCTTTAAACAATATACTTTTAATCACTAAATTTCCAACACCCTCGTAAGAAAACACACTTTCTACTATATAAGTTCCCATTAAAAAACTCACAAAGGAAGCACCAAAATACGCGAGTATAGAAGCAAAAGCATCTTTTAATACAAAATGCAAATAAATTCTTTTTTTACTAAGTCCTCTTGCAAAAGCACTTTCTATAAAGCCCTGATTTAAACTATCAATCAAACTTGTCCTTATAAAACGCACAAAAACAGCTAAATGGGAAAGCACTAAAGCACACACTGGTAAAAACAAATGCCACAAACGATTAAATATATCATCTTCAAAGCCAATATCAGCAATAGCCGAACTTGGAAAAAGCTTAAAAAATACAGCAAAAACTAAAATAAGCATTAGCGATAAAGAAAAAGTAGGCAATGCAAAAAAACTCATCGTTGAAAAGGTAATAATTTTATCCAAAAAACTATCTTTATAAAGAACGCAAAAAAGTGCCAAAACCAAAGACAACACAAAAAGCACCAAAAAAGCCAAACTTCCTAGTATGATGGTATAGGGAAGTTTTTCTTTTAAAATTTCACTAACCTTTTCTCCGCTGATTAAAGAGTAGGAAAAGTCGCCTTTCATGGCATTAAAAAGCCAATTTTCATACTGCTCTAATAAAGGCTTGTCTAAATTTAAATTATGCTCAATTTCTTCTTTTATTTTAAGGCTAGTTCCTTGAGGCACACTAGCAAAAACCACACTTCCTTTAGCATGATAAATCATCACAAAACATAAAAAACTTGCAAAAATCATCAAAAAAAACGCCCATAAAAGGCGTTTAAAAATGAGTTTTAGCACTAATTTTTGCTCCACTCATAAGCATTCCAAGTAAAACCTACCCCATGATGACCTAAAATATGAGGTTTTATACCTTGGATATTTTTAGCAAAAACTAAAGGATAATCGATATAAGCTATAAATAAAAATGCAGGATCTTTATATAAAGCGTCAATAAATTCTTTATAGTATTTTTTTCTTTCATTTACATCAAGTGAATTTCTAGCTTTTATCAAAGCTTCATCAACTTTAGCATTTTGATAATGACCAAAATTCCATCCACTAGAGTTTAAAGCACTATCTTGAGAGCTTTCAAAAACTCTAAAAGTATGAAAATCAGGATCATAAGGACTACCCCAACCTACCAAAAAGCTGTCAATCTTAGTATAGTCAAAACTTCCACTCGGCTTAGCAACTGCCTTTGCCTTAATGCCAAGCTTTAAAAACTCACTTTGTAAGATATTTACCAAAGCTATTCTTAGTGGATCTTCACTCATAGCATACATTTCAAAGCTAAATTCTTTGCCATTTTTTTCTAAAATTCCATTTTTGTTTTTCACAAAGCCTGCTTTTGCTAAAAGCTCATTTGCTTTTTTTACATCATAAGTATAAGTTGCAAATTCTTTAGGATTTGCCCATGATTTTTCCAAAGGATGATTTGCTACTTTTCCAAAAGAATGCAAAAGAGAATCCACAATAGCTTTCTTATCGATAGCATAATTTAGTGCTAAACGCACATTTTGATCTTTTAAAAACTCATGATTAAAATTAAACATCAAAGCACGATAATCAGCCGAAGGCTCTATAAGCATTTTAAAGTTTTTATCATTTGCAAAATTTGAAGCTAGAGCAAAATCGACTAAAGCTACATCAATAGAACCATTTTTAAGCTCAATAGCGCTAATACTTGGATCTTTAATATGTTTTAGTATGAGTTTTGGTGTTTTTACCTTAGCTAAATGATAATTTTCATTTGCTTCTAAGATCATGTATTGACCTTTTTTCCATTGTTTTAGCTTATATGGTCCTGTTCCTATAGGCATTTGATTAAATTTAGTAGTATTTAAATTTTCTTTTTCAAGTAAATGTTTTGGTAAAATTCCCACACTCAAAGCGTCTAAAAATGCAGGAAAAGGCTTTGAAAGTGTGATGGACAAACGATAATCATCGATGATTTTTACTTCTTTAACTGCGTCAAAATTTACCTTTGAGGGTGAATTTAACTTCTCATCTTTTAAAGCATTTATACTAAATTCCACATCTTTGGCACTAAATTTAGTCCCATCATGCCACAATATATCATCTCTTAAAGTAAATTCATAAACAAGCCCATCTTTACTAACTTTCCAAGATCTAGCAAGATCAGGCGCTAAGCTCATATTTTCATCAAAGCGTGTAAGTCCTGAAAACACAAGAGCAATTGCCACATCATGATCTTCACTAAAAAGCGGATTTATACGCTCTGGCTCATTTTCCACTGCTATAACGATCGTATCTTTTGGCGTAATAGCAAAAAGATTTAAAGCACAAAAAAACATTAAAAAAAATCTCAACATAAAAGGCCTTTCTTATAAGAATAAAGTGTAATTATAACGCTTTTTAATCATAAGCTTTGGTAAAAATTTCATTTTTATCATCAAATAAAAGTTGCAAATACCTCTCATATTGCTTTAGTATATCTACGATGATTTCTTGCTCGTTTAAATACTCTATATTATAACCATTACGCGAATCAGCAAAGAAAGTTTGTGGCTCAAAGATAAATTCTTTAGAATAAGTTGGCATAAATTTATCATCGATTATGCTTTGGCTTGCTTGTTTTTTTACTACTTGCACTCCATAGATAAAATCTTTTGCAAATTCTTTTTTTATAATCAAACTTATACTTGATTTTTCTTGAACGATCTGTGTTTTCAAGCCGTAGTTTTTTAGACTTTGGCTGAGTGATTCCATAGCATTTTTAACTTTGGTATTTAAGAAATTTTGTATGTCTTGTTCTTTGCTTTGTTTTAAAATTCTAGCAAGTCTTTCTTGCCAAAATTCTCCTGTAAAATACACACTACTTTGACTAAGCTTAGTTAAAGAGTAATTCACATCTACAATTAAGCCTTTAAGCAATGAAAAACACATCAAACAAAGCAAAAATGCAAAAGGTAAAGCCACTATCATAGTGATACTTAAAATCGCCCCCAAGCCGCCTGAATACAGTAAAGAAGTAGCTAAAAGCGCAAGCACAAAACCCCAAAGGATATTTTGCCATTTGTATGGCTCATGAGCGCCACCACTACTTAAAGAATTTAACACAAATATCCCACTATCTGCTGAAGTGATGAAAAACAAAGCTAAAACCAAAAGCGCAAGCAAAGAACTAAAATAAGAAAAAGAAAAATTTTGTAAAAAATAAAAAAGCAAACTTTCAGGTGCTGAAGTAAAAGGACTTAAAATATCATTGAAATTTAAAGCACTATTGCCAAAAATGCTAAACCAAAGTATATTAAAACTAGTAGGCACTACAAGCACGCCAAAAATAAATTCCCTTATCGTTCTACCACGAGAAATCTTAGCAATGAAAAAGCCCACAAAAGGCGCCCAACTAAGCCACCAAGCCCAATAATAAATAGTCCAATTATTAAACCATTCTATATGTTCTTTTTCATAATAATAAGTCTTAAAGCTCAAAGAAATTAAATTTTGCAAATAATTTCCAATATTAGAGCTAAATTGTGAAAGAATTTGGATGGTATTTGTTGAAAAAAGCACAAAAAGCATTAAACACACTGCAAAAACTAAATTTGCTTCACTTAAAATTTTTAAACCCTTTGTTAAGCCACTAATCGATGAGAGCGTGGCCAAAGAAATAATGATGATTATAATCACGCTTTGTTCTAAAAAGCTTTGTCCGTTTAAAATACCCAAATTTGAAAAGCCCGCATTTAGTTGAGATGCACTATAACCAAGTGTGGTACTAATGCCAAAAACCGTGACAATTAAAGCTAGCATATCGACTAAATTTCCCCAAAAACCATAAATTTTATCTTTAAGCAAAGGGTAAAAAGCACTACGCAAACTAAGAGGCATTTTATATCTAAAACCAAAATACGCCATAGCCAAAGCACACACCCCATAAATAGCCCATGGGTGAATTCCCCAGTGAAAGATAGTATGTAGCATAGCTTCTTCATCGCTTGTTTGCAAGGCTTTTTTATGTATGAGAGGTTCAGCCACACCAAAATACATAAGCCCCACGCCCATACCCGTAGCAAAAAGCATAGCAAGCCAAGAAGTAAATTTAAAATGAGGTTTTTCATCATCATCGCCGAGTTTAATATCGCCAAATTTTGAAAGTGCAAGTGCGAGCATAAAACACACAAAAAAGCTCACACTTAATATATAAAACCATGAAAAATTTGCAAAAATTCCACTTTTTATATGATTGATAAAATCATTTGTAAGTTTAGGCAAGAAAATACAACTAAGGCTTAAAACAACTATAATACTAATACTTGGTAAAAATACTGCCTTTTTAAAACTTGTTTTTAACATGATTTTCCTTTTTATAGTTTTAAAATTTAAGTTAATACCTTTTTTACTATGTCAAAAAATATCTTAAATATAACTAAAATCAATAAAATAGCAAAGGTTGATAAAAATATAATTTAATTAATGTTTTAAAAACCAAGAAGTTAATTTTTGATTTGAAGGTGATTTTAGAATTTACACTAAGTGCAAATTCTAAATAAATCAATAAAGTATAATATGAACCTTTTGAGATCCATGAACTCCAAAAACAGTGATAAGTTCAATATCTGCAGTTCTTGATGGCCCTGCTATAAACAAAATATTGCTAGGTAAAATTTCATTTTCTTCTTTTACTAAATTCAATGCTTGGCTAATGCTTTTTACAATATTTTCTTTTTTTAATAAGACAATACAAAGCATAGGAGCCAAAGAAAGCATTCTTGGTTGAGTTTTATCAGACAAAACTAAAGCAACGCCATGTGAGCTTACTCCAACTCTTGCTTGGATGATAGAAAAATCACTATGAAAAACTTCTTTTCGTATTTTTTCAATCTCTTGATTAAAACAAGTCTTTTTTTCGGCTTCAATTTTATTTATATCTAAATTTAAATTATCAGGATAAATAAGACTTTTATAGCCATAACTTTTAACAATTTGATTGATTTTTTCTTCTAATTTTTCTAACGAGCTTTCTTCTACTATGTATTTATTTGCACTCATTTTTTCTTTTAACTCACTATACATATCATCACTTGTTTTGATATGCTCTATAGGATCCATAGTCGGAATTTTTTCAAAAGATAAATGTGTATTTTTAATCTTATCCAAAATAGCTTTTTTGCTTTGTGAAGAAATTTCATTTATTCTACTCACACTTTACTCCTTGCATATTTTCAAGTTCTTTATAAAGATCAAGTTTTATTTGTGGAAATTCCTTATAAGCACTCCATTTTTTAACTACTGGTAAAGAATTTTTTCCTTTTTGCAAAAGCCAATTAAAATTATGTAAATTTGCTAAAGTATTTTTCCAAATAATAGGACTTGTAGCTACTTTTTCAAAAATCTTAAATGCCATAGTTTCAACAGTATTTGGAGCGATATTATCAAAACTTCCTTGACCTACTTTTGCTGCTCTTAATTTGCGTATTAAATCCGCAAGAGGAATTCTTACTGGACAAACTTCAGAACATCTTCCACAAAGCGAGCAAAAAGTAAGAATATCACCATTTTCTTGCATACCAAAAAGATTAGGACTTATGACTTCTCCAATCGGCCCTGGATATACACTTTGATAAGTATGGCCACCTATTTTATCATACACAGGACAAAAATTCATACAAGCCCCACATCTTATACAACGCAAAGCTTCATAATAATCTTCATCATTTAGCATTTTGCTTCTATTATGATCAAAAAGAATAATATGCACTTCTTTTGGGCCATCTAAATCTCCATTTTTTCTAGGTCCTGTAATGATATTGTTATAAGTTGGTATAAATTGACCCGTAGCTGATGGAGTAAGTAAAGACACCATAGTGGCAGCATCTTCAAAGCTTTCCATAACTTTTTCTATACCACAAAGTGCTACATGTATATCACTTGCTGTGGTGCACATCCTACCATTTCCCTCATTTTCTATAAGCCAAAAAGCACCTTCTTTAGACATAGCAAAATTTACTCCGCTAAGTCCCATTTTAAGCCCTTCAAATTCATCTCTTAAATGCTTTCTTGCAATAGAATTTAGCTTTTCTGGCTCACTTTCTAAATTAGAGCCTAATTTTTCTTGAAAAATTTTACCAATTTCATAGCGGTTCTTATGTACCGCTGGAACTACAATATGCACGGGAGTTTCATCATTTAACTGCAATATAAGTTCGCCTAAATCTGTTTCTATGGCTTTTAAGCCTTTGGATTCTAGGTAGTGGTTTAAACCTATTTCCTCACTAGCCATAGATTTACCTTTTAGAATTTTACCGATGTTTTTTTCTACCATTAATTCATATATAATCTCACAGGCATCCTCATCAGAACTCGCCCAATGGACATTTATGCCATTTTTAGTGGCATTTTGTTCAAATTCTAAAAGCCTATCGTGTAAAGTTGATAAAGCATTGTTTTTAGCTTGCTTAGCTTTAGATCTTAGTCCTTGCCAATCATTAAATTTCTCATCTATAACTTTTAAACGATTTTTTTGCAAAGTATGCATGGCAGATCTTAAATTCTCTCGCATTTGCTTATCATGAATTTTCACATCCACAATTTGTTCATGTGTCATTTTCATATCGCAACTCCTTCAAGACGCTTGTTTAAAAAATCATACAAATGAATTCCCTTTATATCAAGCCCCATTTTACTCATCGTGCCTGCAATATTCATCAAACACCCACCATCAGAACTTAATACATATTTTACGCCTGTATTTTGGATATCTTTGATTTTTTCTTGTGCCATAGAGTTTGAAATTTGAGGCTCTTTCACAGAAAAAGTTCCTCCAAAACCACAGCATTCTTCTTCAAATTCTAGAGGAATTAATTCCACATTTTTGAGTTTTTTTAGCAGATTTTTGCTCGCTTGTATGCTTTTTTGAATTCTTAATGCATGGCAGTTAGAGTGCCAAGTCACTTTTATAGGCTCGCCTTTATCTTCATAATCAACCTTTAAAACCTCATCTAAATACTGGCTAAGATCAATCACCCTAGAGCTAAATTCCTTTACCAAGTTAAAATGCTCATCATCTTTGAAAAGCTCTAAATAATCATGACTCATCATCCCCGCACAAGAACCGCTTGGCACTACTATAGGATAATCTTGAGTAAAAAGTTTTATATTATGCAAAGCTATATTTTTACTTTCTTTAAAATACCCTGAATTAAATGAGGGTTGAGAGCAGCAAGTTTGCTGCTTTTTAAATATAACCTCAACTCCCTCTCTTCTTAAAAGTCTAACCGCGTTTAAAACACTTTCTTGCATTATCGCACTACCCAAACAAGTAGCAAATAAATACACTTTTTTCATCATCAATCCTTATTTTAAAAGCACTGCTTCAGGGATGATCCCGTGGAAGAAAAATGCTATAACAAAAGTCCAAATTCCTATTAGAATTATAAAACCTATTGAGTATTTTAAAGTAAATCTAAACAATTCAGATTCTTTTCCTACAAGTCCAACTGCTGCGCAAGCTACCGCTATACTTTGAGGAGATATCATTTTACCCACAACTCCACCAACAGAATTTGCTGCTAAAAATAAAGTTTCTGAAATTCCTAATTTTTGAGCACTAACTTGCTGTAATGTCCCAAAAAGCAAATTTGAACTAGTATCAGAACCTGTTAAAAACACACCTATCCATCCTATGATGGGAGAAAAAAATGCATAAGCATCGCCTGTATTTGAAAAAGCAAGTCCTAAAGTAGTACTCATACCGCTATTTTTAGCTATAAAGGCAAAAGCAACTACTAAGCCTATAGTTAAGCATGGAGTGGCCATTTCTTTTAAAGTTTCCCAAAAACACTCGGTAGCTTCGTTGATTTTTATTTTCAACACAACAATGCTCATTAAAGCAGCCACTAAAATAGCAGTTCCTGCTTGTGCTACTAAATCTATAGTATGTGATGGAATCATTGTTTTTGTGATTTGTGGATTAACTATATCAGGACTTATGATAGCTCCTAAGGCTTCATTAAATTTCAAAGTAAATTGCATAAAATTTAATATTCCATCTTTAGCAAATAAAGCCTTAAACCAAGGTTGCGTCCATATAATAATACAAATAATCAAAAGTATAAAAGGAATCCAAGCTAAAAATACTTTTTTAAATTCTAGCTTTTGTGAGTTTTCAAAGTCTTTTACATCATCTAATCTAAAAATATTTTTTGGCTTCCAAAATTTTAAAAATATCGTAGTAATAGACAAAGAAACAACCGCTGAAATAATATCTGGAAGTTCTGCGCCTAAATGATTTGAACTCCAAAATTGTGTAGCAGTAAAAGAAACGGCTGCAACAAAAATAGCAGGAAAGGTTTCTTTAACCCCTTTTAAACCATCCATTAAAAATACTATAAAAAATGGTATAGTCAAGCTAAGAGGCACAAGCATTCTACCCACCATAGCTGAAACACCGTGCTGTTCTATACCTGCTAGATTACTCATCGCTATAATAGGAATCCCAACTGCTCCAAAAGCTACCGGAGCGGTATTGGCTATGAGACAAAGTCCTGCGGCATATAATGGTCTAAGCCCAAGTCCTACAAGTAATGCAGCGGTAATAGCCACTGGCCCTCCAAAACCTATAGCACCTTCTAAAAAAGAACCAAAACAAAATCCAATCAAAATCACTTGAATTCTATGATCTGGAGTGATACTCATAACACTTTGTTTTATCACTTCAAACGAGCCTGATTTGATAGAAAGTTTATATAAAAATATGGCCGCGATGATGATCCAAGCTATAGGCCAAATACCATTTGCAAAACCTTGTATAAAGCTAGCACCTAATAAAGAAAACGGCATATCATAAGCAAACAATGCCACAACACTTGATAAAATAAGAGTTAAAAAGCCTGCTTGATAGCCTTTGAGTTTGAAAACTACAAGAGAAAGCAAAAAGCACAAAATAGGCAAAAAAGCCACCAAAGCACTTAAAAGTATGTTGTCAAATGGATTATATATTTGTTGCCACATATTTTTCCTTTTGATAAAAATTTCCAATATCTAGCTTAACAAATATTTTTATTTTTGTGTATTTTTGTTAGAAAAAATTAACTATATGGGTATAAGAGTAACATTTAGTATAAAAATTCTCTTTTAATAAAAACAAAAATTTACACTTTACAAATGAAATATAAAGTATTGTTTATATTTGAAACAAAATATAAATATAATAAAAATATTTATATCAAAAGCATTTTTAAATCAAATTTTTCATCACACTTTAAAGCTAAAAGCATGATTTTGCTTTTAGCTTGGCACTATGGAGTTTTTGCGTGCGGTTTTTTGGAGCGAGAAAAGAACTAAGAACATTAAGATGGTATAAGTAAATGTCATTACCATTACTAACGGATCTTCAATTTTTATTTTATCGTTTAAAGCTTTACCTATGAGTGGATTTAAAATAATAGGATAATACACAATAACTATAATAAAATTTATATAACTTAATATAACACAATAATATCTTAAATACAAAGAGTCAATACAAATCACTAAAAAAAATATACCCAAAAAAACAACTATTTTAATCAAAGGAACAAATAAGTCGAAATTTATCACAAAAAGTATTAACTGCATCACAGCAAAAATGGCAACAATCAATAAAAATTTGCCTACTTTAAATTTAATTTTTTTAAAAATAACACTTCTTTTTTGTTTGTCACTATAATACAATGAAGCAATGAATATAACTACTGGAGCAAAAAACAATAAAAGCAAGAAATATAAAAGTGGAGCCTTAGCAGCTGCAACAATTTTATCATCACCATAAAAACTAAATGACTTTAAAAAAGAAAAAATATTAATTTCTTTTATTCCTAAAAAATCAATATTTGTAAAATTAAATATACATATAAAATATATTGCTATCAATATAAAACAATTATTTATCACTTTAAGCAAATCTGTATGATGATCACTAAGTTTTCTATAAAACAACAACAAATACCAATCGACTTTTTGTTTAAAACGCAAAGATAACTTATCAAAAACCCCATCTCTTTCATATTTTGAGAGTATATCGTTTGAATTTAATTCTATCTCTTTACAATAAAGTTCATATTTGTGAAAATTTGAAGCCTCTAAAAGATTGTTATCTTTTATCAATGCATTTTTAAAAACTCTAAAAGAATCTCTAAAATCATTTGCGAATTTATCCAAAGGTTTTTTATATTGCTCGTTTTTACCTTTATTAAAATCTTCATATTCTTGCTTAATTTTTTCTTGCAAATCATCGAATGTGAAATTTAAATTTGCATTGACTATGTTCAAATTTCCTTTGAAAACTGCTTGAGAAAAATTTGGAGTTTTTTCAAATGTCACTCCATAAAAACTAGCTGTCTTCTCAAATTCACATTCATGAAAATCAGCATAATCTTTAAAATGAGAATTGTTAAAATATAAATTATTTTTAAAACTGCCTGACATAAAAAATGATTTATGAAAAATACAATTTTTTATTTTAATAATTTCCAAATATTTTTCAATATTAAAATGAAAACTATATTTAAAATCACAGCCTTTAAATTTTATTTCTCTATTAATATTAGCTTTTCCAACATCAATATCTCCATTAAATTTACAACCAAAAAAATATAATTTATTATTTAATTCAAATATATTATCAGTAACTAAATCATTATTTAAGCATATATAATCAAACTCACAATTTTCAAAAACCAAAAAATTACTTGAAGTATTATATAAATTAAAGTTTTCCCAAGAGCCAAATTTACAATTAATAAATTTAATTTCATGTTTAAAATCCACATCTAACAACTCTCTAGGAAAAAAATCAAAATTATGCTCACTTATGATTACCCCATTACATTCTACAGTCGGATAATTTATTTTTTCTTTATCAACTCCACATATTTTAGAAACTATTTCAATACCTTCTTCTGCTTCTTTTGGAGAAATTAAATCTTCTCTTCCTTTATGCATATAACTTGCCTTCGATTATTGATATTTCTTCTTCGTTTAGGTTATAAAGCTTGTAAACGATAGAGTTTATTTTATCTTCTTGGGTTTTGGTATTTGCTTTTTTGTCTTGTTCTTTTAAAACTAAAATCTCATCGACTAAGCTTATAAGCTCGTTTGCTAGTTTTTCATTTTTAGAATTTATTTTTGGTATAGGAAGTCTTTCTAAAAATGCCTTTTTATATCTAAACCCATTTTCACCTAAGTTTCCACCGGCATAAAACATTTTAAACATAAAAGCCACAAAATCGTTGTTTAAAAAAGCAATGAGATATTTTAGATTTTCCCCTGTTAAAATAAAACTTGTTGCTTCTGCGTAAAAATTTGACTTTGTATCTAAATAAAATTGTGGTTTTCTTACTATTTCACTATACACTATCTTTTCTTTTTCAAATTCTTCCAAATAAGCACAATTTCTAAGGTTATAAGGTGTTTTTCCTTTGTCAGTTCTTTTTTCTAAAGTTTTATAATACGGCTTTAAATGCTGTTTTAAGCTAGGGTACTCATCTATGTTTATCGCTTCTATCTTTTCTCCACTTTTGCTTTTATAGCCATTGTGAGTGTTGATCACCCAAAGCCCTGCCCACTCATAACTATATCTTTTTATATCTCTACCGCGTAGCATTTTGCGTATGAGTTTGGCGGTGCGTTCTTTTTCGGCTTCATCTTTGCATTTAGCTAAAATTTCATCTCTTTTTTCAGTAGTGATAATAAAGGCTTCATTATAACCCGTTTTTATGCCATAGTTTATATTAAGCCCATGCCAGTCTTTAAGTGGAGTGCCGTGCTTTTCTATCTTTGCTTTTAGCGCGTTTGTGCCCTCATCGTTAAAAGTAAAGCTTTCTTTACTTAAAGAATTTTGTGCGATTTTGTTAAAATTTAAAATGCTTTCTATATTAAAGTCGTTTTCTTTTAAAAGCTCGGTATTTGGGGCTAGATATTTGAAGCTATTATCTTTAGTTTTTGCTTTTTCAAAGCTTAGTATGGAAGTATCTACCGTAGCACTATCAAAGACTTTTATACCATTTAGATCGATGTATTCTAAAAGCGTAGTATTTTTAAGTAAAAATTCACGCAAAGGCTCTCCATAACCTGCTCTTGTGTATTTGTTTGAAGTGATGAAAGACAAAACACCATTTTGCTTTAGCACATTAAACCCAAGCTCATAAAAGTAAGTATAAATGTCGCTTGTGCCTTTATACACTTTATAGTTTTTAGCTAAATTTGGCTTTAGTTCTTTGATGTCTTCTTGTCTGATGTAAGGTGGATTGCCGATGATGAGATCAAACCCTTGAAAGCTCCCGCCCTCATCAAGCACTTCGCTAAATTCAAAACGCCATTCAAAAGGATTTGCACTTTCTAAGTCAAATATACTCTCATAAAGCTTTTTAAGCTTTTTAAATTCTTTCTTAGCTGTGCTTTCATCAAAGTCAAATTCAAACATATTTTTAGAGAAAAATGCTCTAAAATTCTCATCTTTTTCATCTTGTGCTAAAAAATCGCCGTATTTTTTAGAGTATTCATTAGCGCCGTTGGTAAGTTGCTTGATCTCTTTGGCAAATTTGTCTTTTAAGCAGAAATTTTTAAAAGACTCTTTGAGGTTTTTGATCTCTTTTGCGATGAGAGTTTTATCGGTGTAAAAGCCTTCTTTGTAGTCTTTGACTATGCGTTTGTATTTATCCATGCGTTCTTTGATGTTGGGGTAGTGAGAAAGGCTTTTGTGAATTTCAAAATAACTTATAAGCGAATTTCCGCATTTTATGTTGATATCGATGTTTGGCAGGGTTTTAAGATCATGATAGTTTGTATCATCAAAGCTTTCATAAAAGCTGTGTTTTAAAAGCTCTATCCAAAGTCTTAGTTTAGTGATCTCGCATGAGTTTGGGTTGATATCTACTCCAAAAAGATTGTTTTCTATGATGTCTTTTTTACGCTCGAAAAGTTCTTTTTGACAAAGGTGGGTTTTGTCTTTGTCAAAATCAGGGCGTTTATATTCTAAAAACTGGCCTTTGTGATTTTGCACTAAAATTTCATCATTTTGCACGCTTAGGTAAAAGTCCTCTTCAAACAAACCAAGCTCATAATGCACCATAAGCATGGCATTTAAAGCTGAAACTAAAAAATGCCCACTTCCCACCGCAGGATCGCAAATGCGAATGGAATTTAGCAAGGCTAGTTTTTGCTCTTGAGGGATTTTTTCTTGGCGTAGCTGGGTTCTTAGCTCACTTAGCTTGGTGGCATTTAGCTTAAAAGTATGGTTAAACTTATCTAGCACAACTTTTTCTATGCTTGCTTTACACATATATGAAGTGATAAAGCTTGGGGTATAAAAACTACCTTCTTTGTAGCCATTTAGCTTTTCAAAGACATTTCCTAAAACGCTTGAGTTGATGAGTTCTTTTTGCTTGATGAGTTCTTCGCTTTGCTCATCTGCTCCAAAATCAAAGCTATCTAAAAACTCAAACAAATACTCAAGCAAACCTACTTTGCCTTTTTTACTTTTGCCTTTGTCATCTTTTAACTGCGTGTGTGGGTGATACTCTAGCAAAGCGTCATTTTCTAAAGCGGCAATTTCTAGTGTGGTTTTTTCGATGGCTTGTTTTTCAAAAAGTGATGAATTTAAATAAGGCAAATAGCTAAATTTACTCTGCGTCCTTGTGTGCTTTTCTTTAGCCAAGATATCAAAGAAAAGGTGTGAAAGGGTAGTAAAATTTGGAATTTTTTCATAGTTTAGAAATTTAAGGGTTTTATCATCATTAAATCTAACTAAATTAGACTCGATAAGCTTTAAAAATAAAATGCGGTTTAGCCAAAGTATGATGAATTTTAACACCTCTTCAAAGTCATGCTTTGGAAGCTTGCTCGCTATGAGATGATAAAGCGTGCCTTGGGCTTGTTTGCTTTGCTCACTTTGTGTGATGATGAATTTAGAAAGTTGTTTGCTCTCGCTTAAACCTAAGATGTATAAAAGCTCTTTATAGAATGCGTTGTTTAATGAGTTTGCGTCATTTGGGCTAAATTCATTTAGCAAAAAGTCTCTATGAAAGGTTTTAAAAATGCTTGCTAGGTTTTTGAAATTTGACTTTTGCTTGTCTTTTAAAAATGCTAAATCGATAAAAAAGCCTTTTAAGCTTTCTTTGGAATTTTCTATGAGTTTGCTTGCTTCTTTGTAAAATTCATCGGTGTTGCCTTTAAAAAGTGAATTTGGGCTTTGAAATTCTTCAAAAAGCTTTTTAAAGCTTGTGTTTTTATAAAAAAGCTCTTCAAATTCACTAGCTTTGAAAATGTAGAATTTATAAAAGTCTGTGATGATGATAAATTTCAAACTAAAGCTATGCTCTCTGTTTCTAAAATAATACAAAATGGCTTCATGCAAGGCTTTGGAATTTGGCTTTGCGTGGATGATGAATTCTTTTGAGTTGGGCTTTTTAGCTTCGATGAGAACTTCTAAGTCTTTGCTAAACTCATCTTTAGCAATGGCTAAATCAATCTCGCTTTTGCCTTTTTGCTTGGTTTTGATGTGGGTTTTGAAATTTAGAGTGGTTAAAAATGGACTAAGTGTGTTAGCTACAAGATAATCTTCATTTTCACTTTGTGAGCTTTCAAGCCTTTCTAGATACTGCATTAAAGCCTTGCTAAAAGTGTCAAATTCATTTTGTGTAATTTGCTTTTTGCGGTAGTAGGGGTTGAAAAAATCTTTTTCATTTAGCAAAGTAAAGTGCATTTTTAACCTTTATAAAGAATATTTTATATTTTACTAAAATTTACTTTAAAGGATTGAAAAGACTTTATGAAAATATAAAAACAAATAAATTAAAAATTAATAAAAAATTATTAGATAATATTTATTATTGCATTTTTTATATTTTTATACTAAGAAAATTTTAATACTAAAGTTATACAATAAGTTTATATTAAAAATATCAAGGAGGCAAAATGGGAAAAATTTTAGTTTTCTGTTTAGCGCTTGTTTCTTTTGTTTGCGCTAAAAATGAATTTTTTACAAGTGAAGTAAGCTCACTTTACTTAAGCAAAAATGACACAAAAGCTGTTGGTAGATTGCTACCCACAAATCCTTTTGAAGTATTAAAAACTGATGGAAATAAAGTTTTAGTCAAGATCACAGGCTATGTTAATCCTGCTTCGCCTTCTGTGCTTTATTACAACGATAGTCAAAGAATCATAGTTGCTGCATTTTCTAAAAATACAAAACTTGATTTTAAAACTTATACTAAAAGCAAAAATGGAAAATGGGATAAAGCTACCATAGAAGTTTGGACTGACAAGAAAGATTTTGCAAAAAGCAACAAAGAAATGTTTATAAAAGCTAAAGAGCTTTATATGAATAATTGCGGAATTTGTCATAGCGTTCATAAAGAAAGTGAATTTAGTGCTAATGGCTGGCCTGCTACTTTTAGATCAATGGTAAATAGAACAGGAATTGATAAAAAAGATCATTGGCTAGTGATACAGTATTTGCAAAAAAATGCAAAAGATTTTAAGGAGGTAAAATAAAATGGGACTTGATAGAAGAAAATTTTTAAAAATCGGAGCAGGGTTAAGCGTGTTGCCTTTAGCTCCTAGTTTAGCCATGAGTAAAAATATAGAAGTTTCTCAAATAAATTCTGGTTTAGTAAAAAATGGAAGTGTGATAACAGCAGCACATTGGGGAATTTTAAAACTTACCATTAAAGATGGTGTGGTAATTAAAAGTGAGCCATGGGAAAAAGTAACACAAATTGACAATCCTTTACAACACTATACAGCAGATATGATCTACAAATCGCGCGTGAAATATCCTTATGTTAGAAAAAGCTATCTTGAAAATCCCGACAGTCCAAAACCTGAACTTAGAGGAAAAGATGAATTTGTGCGTGTAAGTTATGATGAGGCTATAAAACTTATAGCAAAAGAACTTAAAAAAACAAGAGAGCAAAAAGGAACTCAAGCTATATTTGGTGGAAGCTACGGATGGAAATCTAGTGGAAATATGCAAAATTGTAGAATATTGCTCCATAGATTTTTAAATGTCACAGGTGGTTTTGTAGGGACTACCGGAGATTACTCAACCGGAGCTTCTCAAATAATAATGCCTTATGTTGTAGGCTCTATTGAAGTATATGAACAGCAAACTTCATGGGAAAACATTTTAGAACATTCTAAAATAGTAGTTATTTGGGGTGCTAATCCTATCGCTACTTTAAGAATAGCTTGGACTTCAAACGATCAAAGAGGTCTTGCTTACTTTGAAAAATTAAAAAATAGTAAAATCAAGGTTATTTGCATAGATCCTATAAAAACCGAAACTGCTAAATTTTTAAATGCACAATGGATCTCTCCAAAACCAAATACAGATGTTGCTATGATGATAGGCATGGCTAGTCATTTGATCGAAAAAAATAAAGTCAATTATGAATTTTTAGAAAATTATACAAGTGGATTTGATAAGTTCAAAGCTTATTTAGATGGCAAGAATGATGGCATTAAAAAAGATACAAAATGGGCAAGTAAAATTTGTGGAATTGATGAAAAAATCATCAAAACACTAGCTGAAAGTTTTTATGATAACCCTACTATGATCATGAGTGGTTGGGGCATGCAAAGAGCTCATCATGGCGAGCAACCTCATTGGATGTTAATAACCCTAGCTTCAATGCTTGGTCAAATTGGCACTAAAGGTGGTGGATTTGGCTTAAGTTATCACTATAGTAATGGCGGTGTTCCATCATGCAAAGGTGGTGTTATAGGAGGTATTACAGCAGGAGCTGTAGGAATTTGGGAAAATGGTAAATTTAAAGGTATGCCAAAAAATGGAGAATCTCAAGGTGGTGCTGAATGGCTACAAAATACTGCTAGTTATTCTTTTCCTGTAGCTAGAATAGCTGATGCTTTATTAAATCCTGGGAAAGTTATAGACAATAATGGTTCTAAAATAACCTATCCTGATATTGACTTTATTTATTGGGCAGGTGGAAATCCATTAGTTCATCATCAAAATACAAACACTAACATCAAAGCATGGCAAAAACCAAGAACTATAGTTGTAAATGAAATTTATTGGACTCCAACTGCGAAAATGGCAGATATTGTAATGCCTACCACAAGTTCTTATGAACGAGATGATATTACCATGAGTGGAGATTATTCTAATATGAATATAGCTCCAATGAAGCAAGCAGTATTACCAATAGGCGAGAGCAAAGATGACTATGAAATTTTTGCTGATATTTGTAAAGTGTATGGAGATGATGTATTTAATGCTTATACCGAAAATGGTAAAAAAGCAAAAGATTTTATTAAAGAATACTACAATAGCGCTTTAAAACAAACTCAAGCTTATGGGGATGTATTTGAGCCAAAAATGCCAAGTTTTGAAGAATTTTGGGCCAAAAATGAGCCTATAACTTTTTCTCCAACCATAGAAAGCATGGAATGGGTGAGATTTTCTGAATTTATTGAAGATCCTATCTTAAATGCTCTAGGCACCGAATCAGGCTTGATAGAAATTTACTCAAAAACTATCGAAAAGTATAACTATAAAGACTGCAAAGCACATCCAATGTGGATGGAGCCAATAGAATGGCTAGGAAATGCTACTAAAGAAACACCTTTTCATCTACTAACTAATCATCCAACAGATAGGCTTCACTCTCAAATGTGCCATACCTCATTGCGTGAAAAATATGCAGTAAATGATAGAGAACCTATCTTAATCAATCCTATTGATGCTAAAAAACTTGGAATCAAAGATGGTGATATTGTAAGAGTTTTCAATAAAAGAGGTCAAGTTCTCGCAGGTGCTGTGGTAACTAAAGACATTATGCCAAATGTTGTAAGATTATGCGAAGGTGGCTGGTATGATCCAAATGATGAAGGAATGTGCAAATACGGAAATGTAAATGTCTTAACTATTGATATGCCAACTTCTGAATTAGCAAACGGAAACATTTCTCATACAGGCTTAGTAAATATAGAAAAATATAAAGGATTACCACCTAAAATAACAGCATTTACAGCTCCAAAAGGCGCTGTATAAACATTCTCTTTCTTAGAAGATAATTTCTTCTAAGA
>NZ_JAKMTG010000004.1:0-152010 GCF_025773055.1 Campylobacter sp. CNRCH_2013_0671h | reverse complement strand
TGGCCTAAAATATTACCTTCAAAATCTGTATAAATTTCCATCATATTGTTTGTTCTAAATTTATAGCCATTTATTTTTTTATCTACTTCTACAATAGCTGCATTTGGTTGTACTGCTTGTACTTTTGCAATAATTTCTTTTGGGATAAATCCTGTTGGAATGCCTTTGTATTTACCATCAACTTCTTTCCAGTCTCCATTGATGATAAAGTCAATTTCAGTCCCATCAACTAAATTTACTTCATAAGAATCTACATCTTGTTTTACATAACCTACATTTACACCTTTAAAATGAGTGTTTAAAAACTCTTGAGCTTTTTGAGGTAGAGCATTTGGACTTACAACCATATCTGCAAACATAGAACTTGCACAAACTAAACTAGCTAACATTAATTTTATTTTCATTTTTTCTCCTTTAAATAAAAGTAAAAAATGATATTAACTGCTTGTGAAATTTATGTGAATTTAATTTTTAAAACCAACTATTTTATTTTTATCAAATGAAGATTCTATTTCTTTTTCTATTGTATGTAAAAAATCACTCATTTTAAAAACACCATCCTTAGAAATAGCTGCTTTCAAAGCTGTATTTTTAACTACCATAGCAATTTGAGCTCCACTTAGCTCATACAAAGCAAGGTTTTTTAAATCAAAATTATCATCAAATTTAGCATTTTTAGGTAAAGCTTTTTGCCATATCATCAAGCGTTGTTCGTAATTTGGCTTTTTAAATTCTATTTTATACTCAAATCTTCTTGAAAAAGCCACATCTAAACTTTCTAAAAAATTAGTCGTAGCTATAATAACTCCACTAAAACGCTCAATTTGTTCTAGAAAAATATTTTGCATTTGATTGTGCATTTTATCAGCACCGCCACTACTTTCTACCCTAGTACTTAAAAATTGATCAGCTTCATTTAAAAGCAAAATAGGACTTTGTTTGCTTGTTTGACAAAGCTCTTTATAAGTATCAAAAATTTTTCTTACATTTTGCTCACTCTCGCCCACATATTTGCTTAAAATTTTAGAACAATCAAAACTCAAAATAGATTTTTTCATAGCTTTTGCCATACTTAGCGCACTCATAGTCTTACCCGTGCCAGCAGGACCATAGAAAATTATCTTAGCTTCTATGTTTTTATTTGTTTTTATACCCCATTTATTTAATCTTTCCAAAACCTTTTTATCTTGTTGTTTTAATATACTTTCCAATAGATCTTTAGTGCTTTGGGGCATAATAACATCATCTATATTAATATTTGGCTCAATTAGCTCAAAAATATCTTGTTCTTTAACTAAATTTTGAAGTTTAATTTTTTTATTCTTCTTTGGTTCTTTAAAATTAATAATCCTTTGTAAAATATCATCACTTAAATAAAAAATCTTAGTTATATCACCCAAAGAATTAACAAATTCATCATATTCTAAAAGATTTGAACTAAGTAGCTTAGAATCTTCTTCTAGTAAGACTTTGTTTTCTTGTTTTTGAACATCATCTTCGCTAATTAAATGAAGTAAAAAATTAAAATCTCTACTATAAGAATTTTCAGTATTTAGCAAATACTCTTCTTTTAATAAACTAATAAATATCAAACATTCTTTATCGTTTAAAGCATACTCTTTAAAAATATCTGCCAAAACATTAGAAATTTTACTCTTTTTTAAACGCTCTTTAATATATGCTTCAAATATAGCTATATCTTTTTTAATATTCTTACTTTGAGAGCTTTTAGCAAAAAAACGCAATCTTTGATATAGCTCGATTTTAAAAAATTCATCTTTTAAATATGCAATATGATCTTCATAAATTTGATCTTGCATAAAATCTTGTATAGTTTTATTTTCTAAAATTTGTAAAAAAACCTCACTTAAACTTAACTCGCATTGTAACAAATTTAAAAATAAACTTGAGTTTTTACTCGATTTAAAATCAGAAAAAATTTGAATAATAAAACCTTTTTCTATAAGATTTTTAAGATCTTTTAAATGATCTAAATACTCATATTCATCATTTTTAAAAACTTCACTAAGAAGATTATAGGCATTAATGCTTACATTTGCTTGTAAATAATTTTTACACAAATGCTTTAAAATTAAAATTTCATCTTCACTGCATTGTAAGTTTTTATAAATATTGCTTTTAAAAGTATCATTAAGAAAAAGTTTTAAATCTTTCATATTTTCCTTTATATTGATTTTATGCTAAATTTAATTTTAGATTTTTTGTCACTAAAACTCATATTTTTATCACAAACCTCATAAAAAATATCATAATTTTTGCTTATAATATTTTGAGTAAAACCACAAGAAGTGATTTGCTTATTTTTCCCATAAAAAATAGGTTTTTTGTAAATTAAATCTTGCAAAAAATCATCATAATATTCATTATTAAAAAATCTTTTATTAAAAAAAGTTTTTGCATAACATACACCATTAATGCAAATTTTATCCATGATTTTTAACTCAAGTAAAGCCTTAGAGGCACTATAAAGTTCTAAACTTGTAAAATTTTTTCCCTCATATAAAAAGCCATAATCAGCAAATCTAAATTGAGGGGTTTTTAAAACAATATAAGCACTTTGTGATTGTGTTTTACTTTTTAAAGCACAAGAGCTTAAAAAAACACACACAAAACACAAAAAAATTATTTGAAGTGACTTTATCATTTAAGGTTTTTAAAACTAAGATTAAGTTCTAAATTTAACTCTTTTACTATTTTCATCACGCTTTGTAAATCATCAATTTGCTTACCAACTACGCGAATTTCATTGCCTCTAATACTTGAAGTTACCTTTAGCTTACTATCTTTTATAGCTTTATTAATCTTCTTAGCACTATCAGCATCAATGGCATCATTAACTTTTAAATTCAATCTAAAATTTGCTCCACTCTCCCTGTTTAACTCTTTAATACCATTAGGGTTAATCCCTCTTTTGATAAGTTTTGAAATAACAATATCTTTTAGCACTTCAATTTTTGCTTCACTTGAACAAGTAAGCTTATAAATACTTTCTTTTTCATTTAGCTCTATTTCACTTTTAATGCCTTTTAAATCATATCTGCTATCAAGCTCTTTTTTAGCCTGCTCTAAAGCATTTTTTAGCTCTTGTTTGTCAATTTCCCCACTAATGTCAAAACTATGTTCATTTGCCATTTTCTATAAACTCCTTAAGATTATTAAATACGATTTGGACTAAATTTTGTATGGATTCTTCACTAGCCCATGCAACATGTGGAGTGATAATTAAATTTTCTTTATTTTTTATATTAAGCAAAGGATGATTTTCAACCATAGGTTCTACTTCAAGTACATCAAGCCCTACTCTAATATTTTTTTCATCCATAATTTGAGCTAAATCTACTTCATTAATAATCCCACCACGACCTACATTAATTAAAATGGCCTCATCTTTTAAAAGCATTAATTCTTTCTTGCTTAATAAATTTTTTGTTTTTTCATTTAAAGGTGCATGGATACTTATCACATCAGAAGTTTTTAAAAGCTCTTCAAGGCTTACTTTCTCATATGTATCATCATTATTAACCCCTGAGGTAGAATAATAACAAACATTTGCTCCAAATATTTGCGAAGCCTTAGCTACTTCTTTACCTATAACTCCAAGCCCTATAATACCATGTTTTTTTCCTGTTAGAGTATGTAAAGTTCTACTAAAATCAGTGAATATTGGGCTTTTTACCCAAAGCCCTTGTTTGGTCCATCCATCATAATATGGGATTTGATTTAAAAAAGCAAAAAGCAAAGCAAATGTATGACTTAAAACACTTTTGGTAGAATACCCGGCTGCATTTTTTACTATTATACCTTTAGAATTTGCATAAGCTACATCTATATTATTTACCCCTGTGCCAAGCTGCAAAATGAGCTTTAAATTGGTGTTATCTATAACTTCTTGATCAATGATGACTTTATTTATCATCACAACTTGCGCATCAGATATTCTTGAGATAACCTCATCTTTAGATGTAAGTTCATAACTTATAAATTCCCCAATACTTTCAAAAGCTGTTAAATCAGTTCCACCTAAAGTAGCAGCATCTAAACATACTATTTTCATTTTTTATCCTTTAACAATGTGCCCTACAAATTTAGAATAATTATCAAGCACCAAACCACCTTTTCTAAAACCTAAACCACAACCCTCATAAGCAAAGAAAACTCCTGCTTGATAATAATCATTTTCATTTTGATTAAACTCAGCAAATTCTTGATACACAAAACGATTGTTTTGATAATCTCCACTTGTTTCAAAACTTATATCTCCATTAGCCTCTATAATAGAAACATTTGCTCCTTCTCTACCAAAAACAGGCTTTTTAACACATTTTTTACCCACTAAAGGTTCATCACTTGTTTCAAGCAATAAAGGATGATTTGGATAAAGCTCCCATAAAATTTTCATTATACCCTTGCTTTGAAAAAGTAAAGTATAAGCAGGATTTAAAATAATTGCTTTTTGATTTTGCATAATTTGAGTTAAGAGCATAGCAAGTTCACCCTCTTCTATAGCTATACTTTCCCAAGGAATGAGTTTGAAAAAATACTCAAAATTTACATCATTTTTAAAAATTCCTTCGGGTGAAAATTCTACCTCATCAATATAAGAAAATTCACTCTCAAAACCAGCTTCACTAGCAATGTGTGCTAAAAGTTTTGTTGTAATCATATCCTCATCACTACCTGCAATTGAAGAAAACAATATTTTCCAACCTTCATAATATTTTTCAAATTCACTTACATCTTCTTCTAAGGTTATAAGTCTCTTAAAATTATCTCTTAAAGCTTCATATATATTATTAAATTGCGAGCTTTCATCTAGGTTGTTTTGCTTTAAAATAGCCCATTGCAAAATAGCACTTTCAAATAAAGATGTTGGAGTATCAGCATTAAATTCTATTAGTTTTATAGGCTTACCATCAAGCCCACCTGCTAAGTCAAACCTACCATATAAATGCCAATGTACATCATTTTCCCAACTCATCTTAATCGCATCAACCAAATTAAAAGGAATTCCAAGCTCGTCAAAACGATCATTATCAATCACTTCTTGTGCAGCAGCTACAAACATATCATAAAGCTCATTAACTGCTTCATAGTATGCATTTGCTTCATCTTCCCTTACACAAACTAAATTAGAATCTAAATAATCACTTCCATCATTATCCGTATGCCATGAAAAACCTATTTGCTCTAAATAAGATTTTTCTAAAGGATTTACTTTTAAAAAATTCATTTTTTCACCTTTTAAGAGCCAAAAGAATTTGTAGAGCTTGAAGTAGCTTTAGAGCCACCACCAAAAAAGCCTGATTTTTTTGCATTTGATCCTGAAGTAGCACTTGTACTTGCTTTATTAAAGCTATTTACACTTCTTTGATAAGCACTTTGATTTGAAAATGCTCCTCTTTGTTGATTTGCAAAATTTTGATTGTTAAAAAGCTTTGAACCTATCCAACTTCCTAAAATAGCTCCAGCTGCACTCGCAAGCAATGTCTCGCCTAAAGAAAGCCCCCCGCTACTCATTTGGGCATTGTTTGGATTTGTTAAATTTGAAGTACCATTGTCTATTTTAGCGGCTTCTTCTTGGATTAATTTATCCATTTCTTCTTTGCTTAAAACCCTTTCAGTTCCATCAAGTTGTTTTAAGACTACCCTAGTTTCATCACTTGGAAATTGATCTTTGATTTTGTATTGATTTGGAGCGGTTTCTTCAATAATAACAAAGGCCCCTTGAGTATTTGCCGCTTGACTTAAAGCGTTATTGCTAGAATCATTTGTATTATTACTACATGCACTTAAAGCACCTGCACTAATTGCAGCAATACCACTCATCATACTAAGTTTGAGTATAGTTTTAATGTGTTTCATAATCTTTCCTATAAAAATTTATAAATTTAACTTAATAAGATTTTAACAAAAAAAGTATTAATAAAAATTAATTGTTTTAGTTTATCATAGTCATTAAATTACTACTTAAAATAAACACAGCAAAAGCAAAAAATATAAAAGCACTTAGATAATCAATAAGTTTTAAATTCTTTTGATAAATTCTTACCATAAATGGTTTAGAAAATAATAAAGAAATCAAAGAAAAATAAATTATAGTTTCTAAAATCAAAACAAATATCAAGACTATCAACATCCATCGCATTTGTGTAAAATCAAAACTTGCAAAAACACTGGCGAAATAAAAAATTGCTTTAGGATTAGATAAATTTGTAATCATTCCACTTAAAAATGCAGATATATAAGTTTTTTGAACTTTAATTTTGTCATTTTTTGTATTCTTGTAAATCTTAAAAGATAAATACAAAAGATAAAATGCTCCAAAACTTGATAGTATAATTTGTAAAAATGGGAATTTATGAAAAACGACATTTAATCCGAGTATAGAAAGTATAATCCATATACTAACAGCTAAACTTACTCCCAAGCTTGCCTTTAAAGCACTTTTAACCCCTTCTCTTAATGCATATGAACTTACTAAGAAAAAATCAGGTCCTGGTAAAATAAGTCCGAAAAAATGAATAATTATAATCCAAAAAAACATAAATATTTTAACGAAGAAAGCCGATTTCTCGGCTTTTTGGTATTAGAGTCTTGACTCGTAGCGTCTAAGCATATAAAGTCTTTTAAGCATTTTTTTGCGTGCTGAAATTTTTTGTTTTTTGCGAATTTCAGTCATAGGCTCAAAAAATCTTCTAGCGCGAACTTCAGTAACAACTAGATTTCTATCTACTTGCTTTTTGAATTTTCTATACGCTTCGTCAAAAGACTCATTAGGATGTACCTTGATTCCTGGCACGACCCTCACCACCTTTCTTTAAATAAATTTTAAAATAAAGATTATATCATAATTTTCTTGAAAAGAAAACTTATTTTTGTAATAATTATATAAATAAAAATTAAATATAAATTATTAATTAAGACAAAGTTTGATTTAATTTTTCTAATACTACAATATAAAGAAATATTTCTAAGGAAAATAAAATGAATGCTCACATCACAAACTATACTAAAAAAAGATATATAGCTTATATCATTTCTATGATCATTTTTATAGCACTACCTTTTATAAAAATAAATGGAAATCATTTCTTTTTATTAAGCTTTGATCATAAAAAACTTAATTTATTTTTTATCGCTTTTGATACTCAAGAGCTGTATTTAATGCCTTTTGTTATCATGGGTATGTTTTTAACTATACTTTTTGTTACTACTTTAGCAGGAAGAATTTGGTGTGCTTGGAGCTGTCCTCAAACTATTGCTAGAGTTATTTATAGAGATCTTTTACAAACAAAAATCTTTAAAATTCATAAAAGCACAGCAAATAAACAAAAGCAAGTCAGTGGATTTTTCGTCAAAAAAACTTTAAGTATTGTGATTTTTTATCTTTTTTCATTGTTAATGATGAGTGCATTTTTATGGTATTTTGTACCACCTGAAGATTTTTTTACATACATTCAAAATCCTGCCGATCATTTATTGCTTTTAGGGATTTTATTTTGTGCTTCTTTGGCTTTTACTTTTGATATAGTATATTTGGGTGAAAAATTTTGTGTTTATGTATGTCCTTATGCAAGAATTCAATCTGTAATGTTTGATAATAACACCGTTCAAGTAATATATGATGATAAAAGAGGAGGTATGATTTATGATGGACATACCAAACTTTATCAAAAGCCACCACAAGGTGAATGTATAGGATGTGAAGCCTGTGTAAAAATTTGTCCTACACATATAGATATACGCCAAGGAATGCAACTTGAGTGTATTAATTGTCTTGAATGTGCCGATGCTTGTTCAAAAGTTCAAGCCAAATTTAATCGTCCTAGCTTAATTAATTGGACTAGTGCAAAAGCTATTGAAACAAGGGAAAAAGTAAAATATTTTAGATTTAGAACTATTGGATATTTAGTTGTTTTGTGTGGTGTTTTTGTGGCTTTAGTTTTAATGGGAAGTAAAAAAGAAAATATGCTTTTAAATATCAACCGCTCTAGCGAGCTTTATCAAATCAGAAAAACCCATGATGGAGAATTAATTATTAGTAATGCTTATGTATTTTTATTTCAAAACACCGATAATAAAACTCATGAGTATTATTTTGATGTGAAATTACAAGGCATTGAAGATGGCTTAGAAATCATTAGACCTAAAAAATCTTTTAAACTAAAAGCTGGCGAAAAAGATAAACATATAGTTGTTTTAAAAGCTACTAAAAAACTAGCCGATAATGATAGAAAAGACACTGTAATACCATTAACCATCAAAGCCTATGCACTTGATGATAAAAATATTGTCATATTACGCGAGAGTAATTTTGTATATCCTAAAAATTCTATCATAGAGCATAAAAAATACTAAAATGAAAAAAAGAATTTCTTCAAAATCTCAAGCAAGGCTTGAAAAAATCAAACAAATCGCTGCGGAGTCATTTTTAAAAAATGGCTACGAAGCAACTAATCTTAAAGATATTATCAAACAAGCTGGTGGATCTTTTTCTTGCGTATATGAGCATTTTAAAAGTAAAGAAGGTTTATTTGAAGCGGTTTTAAATGATTTTGCAGAAAATCATTTTTTAGCTATTTTGAAAAAAAATATGCGACTTTCACCTGATGCTAATTTAGAAGAATTCTTATATCAATTTGCAAAAGCTTATTTAGGGATTTTTAACGATACCAAAACTATAGCTATAGTAAGACTTTTGTATTCTGAAATTTATAATGAAAAATTTGATTTTGGAAAATGGTTTAAAGGAAGCAATAGAAAAGAAGTAGAATATGTTCTTCGAAAAAGATTTGAAGAAGAAAATGAAATTTTAGCTCAAAATGCTGAATTTTTAAGTTATACTTTTTGTGCTATGCTTAGAGGGACATTTTTTATACAAAGCACTTTTGAAAATAAAGTTTCAATGAATAAAAAAGAACAACAAAGCCATGCAAAAAAAATCGTAAAGCTTTTTACTCAAGGTCTTGTTAATTTTAATTAACTAAAGATTGATAAAATAGTATTTATTAATTTTGTAATATAAATTACTTTTTATTTAGCTAAATAAATAACTTAAGGAAACAAATGAAAACAAAACTTTTAACTCTAGCTTGCGCTTCTCTTATCTTTATAGCATGTTCAGATGATAAGAATGCACAAGTTAAACAACTCCCTCCTCAACCTGTTAGCATTATGACTATGCAAAGCGCTAATTTACCTTTAGAATTTACTTATCCTGCGAGATTAAGTACTGAATTAGATGTAGTAGTCAAACCTAAAGTAAGCGGTGAAATCAAAGCAAAATACTTCAAAAGTGGTCAAGCTGTAAAAAAAGGCGATAAGCTTTTTCTTATAGAACCTGACAAATACCAAGCAAGTGTAAATATGGCTTATGGAGAAGCTTTGGTAGCAAGAGCTAATTTTGATGATGCTGAAAAAAATTTTAAAAGAGATAGTATTTTAATAGAAAAAAATGCTATTTCACAAAAAGAATTTGATGCAAGTTTAGCTAAATTTAACTCCACAAAAGCTAATCTAGAAAGCGCTAGAGCAAAACTTGCTAATGCAAGATTAGACTTAAAATACACCATAGTAAGTGCTCCTTTTGATGGAATTTTAGGTGATGCGTTAATGGATGTGGGTGATTATGTAAATGCTTCATCTACTGAACTTGTACGCATTACAAACATTAACCCAATTTTTGCAGATTTTTATATTTCTGATGTAGATAAAATCAATATGAATAAAAATATTCAAAGCGGCAATTGGAAATTAGAAAATATCCAAGTGCAAGCTAATGTTGGTGGAGAACTTTTCAATGGAAAATTATATTTCGTAGATAGCGTTATAGATACTCATAGTGGTGGAGTAAAAGCAAAAGCTATTTTTGATAACAACAATTCAAACTTAATGCCTGGCTCTTTCGCAAATGTTCATGTTGGTGGTTTTGTTCAAAAAGATGGTTTTGAAATTCCTCAAGTTGCGCTTTTGCAAGATGATAGTGCTACTTATGTTTATACCCTTGTAGATGGAAAAGTAGTTAAAACTATTGTTAATGTTATTTATCAAACTTCTGATAAAGCAATTATTGATAAGGGCTTAAAAAATGGGGATAAAGTGATTTTAAATAACTTCAAAAAAATCCGTCCTGGTGCAAGTGTTAGCGTAATGGAGAATAAATAATGTTTTCTAAATTCTTTATAGAAAGACCTGTATTTGCTTCTGTTGTAGCTATTATCATTTCTTTAGCAGGTATTATAGGACTTTATTCTTTACCCGTGGAGCAATATCCTTCCTTAACTCCACCCGTTGTTAAGGTAAGTGCAACTTACTCAGGAGCTGATGCTCAAACGGTGGCTCAAACGGTGGCTATTCCTCTTGAAGATGCAATCAATGGGGTTGAAAATATGATTTATATGGATTCAACTTCAAGCTCTTCAGGAGATATGAGCTTAAGTGTATATTTTAATATAGGTACAGATCCTGACCAAGCAACAGTTGATGTTAATAATAGAATTTCAGCTGCTATGGCAAAACTACCTGAAGATGTTAAAAAAACTGGCGTTAGTGTAAGAAAAACCGGTTCAAGTATATTAGAAGTTGCTACTTTATATTCTCCTGATGGCTCTATGGATTCACTCGAAGTATATAATTATGCTGCATTAAATATTTTAGATGATCTTGCTAGGGTTCCTGGTGTGGGTAATGCCGTAGCTATTGGTGCAAGAAATTATTCTATGAGAATTTGGCTTAATCCTGATTTATTAAACAAATATCAAGTTACTGCAACTGATGTTATTGCTGCAGTTAGCGAGCAAAATGCTCAATATGCTACTGGTAAGATAGGTCAAGAACCTGTGGTGGAAAGATCTCCTTATGTGTATTCAGTAACTATGCAAGGAAGATTAAAAAATACTAAAGAATTTGAAGATATTATCATAAGAGCAAATAGTGATGGCTCTTTTTTAAGACTTAAAGATGTAGCCGAAGTTTCTTTAGGATCAAGAGAATATACTTTTAAAGGTAGATTAAACGGAAATGACGCTACTCCTATTTTGATTTTCTTACAAACCGGAGCAAATGCTGTAAATACAGCAGAATTAGTGCAGAAAAAATTTGAAGAACTTTCTAAAAATTTCCCTGAAGGATTAACTTATAAAGTGCCTTATGATACAACTATATTTATTAAAGCTTCCATTAAAGAAGTGGTAAAAACTTTCTTTGAAGCATTAATTTTAGTTGTAATTGTAATGTATTTGTTCTTAAAAAATTTCCGCTCAACTATTATACCAATGATTGCTGTTCCTGTTTCTATTTTGGGAACTTTTGCAGGATTATATGTCTTAGGTTTTAGTATCAATCTACTTACGCTTTTTGCCTTAGTATTGGCTATTGGTATTGTTGTTGATGATGCAATTATAGTAGTTGAAAATATCGATAGAATTATGCATGAAGATCCAAATATAAGCATAAAAGAAGCAGCTATTAAAGCTATGGATGAAGTTGCTGCACCTGTTGTTTCTATAGTTCTTGTACTTTGTGCGGTTTTCATACCCGTTTCATTTATATCAGGTTTTGTGGGAGAAATCCAAAAACAATTTGCCATAACCTTAGCAATATCTGTTACTATATCAGGCTTTGTAGCTTTAACACTAACTCCTTCTTTATGTGCAATTTTTTTAAGAAGAAATGAAGGTGAACCTTTTTATTTTGTGAAAAAATTTAATGATATTTTTGATTGGTCTACCGAAGTTTTTGGCGCTGGTGTGGCTTATATACTTAAAAGAACAGTGCGTTTTATGTTAATTTTTGTAATCTTTTTGGGTGGTTTATATGGACTTTTCAAACTTGTTCCAAATTCACTTGTTCCAAATGAAGATCAAGGAAACTTTTTAACTATTGTCAATCTACCCGCAGCATCTTCGCTTAATAGAACTACTCAATCAATGGATGCTATGGCAGAAGAAATCCGCAAAAATGAGAATGTAACTAATGTGGTAGGACTTATAGGCTATGATCTTTTTACAGGTTCTTTAAAAGAAAATTCTGGCGCAATGTTTGTTAATTTGAAAAATTGGGATGATAGAGATATTAGTAGTTTTGATTTAGTTGGATCTTATAACAAACAATACTTCTTAAATCCAAATTTTCAAACTTTCTTTGTTAATCCACCACCAATCCAAGGTTTAAGCTTAACTGGTGGTTTTGAGATGTATGCACAAAATCGTAGCGGAAAAAGTTATGATCAAATTCAAGTTGATGTAAATAAATTAGTTGAAGCAGCAAACAAGCGTCCCGAACTTCACAATGTAAGAACAACGCTTGATACTAATTTTCCGCAATTAAAACTAGAAATTGATCGCGATAAAGTAAAACTTTATGGTTTAAATTTAGCTGATGTATTTAGCACTCTAAATGCCACCATAGGAACTTATTATGTAAATGATTTTTCTATGCTTGGAAAAAATTATCGTGTAAATATAAGCGCAATTGGAGATTTTAGAAATACTCAAAATGCTTTAAAAAACATCTTTGTTAGATCAAAAGATGGTTCTATGATAGCTCTAGATAGCATTTTAACATTACAAAGAAGTGTTGGTCCTGATGATGTAAAACGCTTTAATATGTTTCCATCGGCTTTAGTGCAAGGCGATCCTGCTCCTGGCTATACTTCAGGACAAGCCATTGATGCAATTGCACAAGTGGCAAAAGAAACTTTAGGAGAGGATTATTCTATTGCTTGGTCAGGTTCAGCTTATCAAGAAGTTACAAGTAGCGGTGCTGGACAAATAGCATTTATGCTAGGACTATTATTTGTATTTTTAATTCTAGCAGCACAATATGAAAGATGGCTCATGCCTTTAGCAGTAATTACGGCTGTGCCTTTTGCAGTATTTGGTTCTTTGCTTTTTGTATGGCTTAGAGGATTAGAAAATGATATATATTTTCAAACGGGACTTTTACTTTTAATAGGCCTTTCTGCTAAAAATGCCATTTTGATTGTTGAATTTGCTATGGAAGAGCATCTTAAAAAAGGAAAGAGTATTTTTGAAGCTTCTATTAGTGCAGCAAAATTGAGATTTAGACCTATTGTAATGACTTCATTAGCATTTATTTGTGGTATTTTACCGCTTTTCTTTGCATATGGAGCAGGAAGTGCAAGCCGCCATGCGATAGGTACAGGTATTATAGGTGGTATGATAGCAGCTTCTACTATAGCCATTTTCTTTGTACCTTTATTTTTCTATTTACTAGAAAGTTTTAATAAATGGCTTGATAAAAAAAGAGGTAAAATCAATGCGTAAGTTAATAATTTTTGCAAGTTGTTTTTTAATAACAGCTTGCAGTTTAAAACCAAATTTAGAAATTAAAGATGTAAATTACACTAAAAGCTTAGATCAAAACATTAGCATTAACAAACAATGGTGGAAAGCTTTTGATGATAATTATTTAAACACCTTAGTCGATCAAGCTTTAAAAAACAATAACGACTTGCAAATTGCATATATGAATTTACAAAAAGCTTATGAAGCTTTAGGTATAGCAAGAAGCGATCTACTTCCTAAACTAGATGGAAGTGCTAGCGGAGCAAGAGCAAAAACTAGTATCAATGCTCCAAGCAACAAAAGTAATGAATTTGTCTATGGCAATGATTTTAATATGGGTTTAAATTTAAGTTATGAAGTAGATTTATGGGGTAAATACAGAGATACTTATAATGCTTCAAAAGCAAAATTACAAGCTAGTGAGTTTGACTATGAAAGTGCAAGATTAAGCTTAATTTCTAATGTAGTAAAAACTTATTTTAATCTAGCAAGCTTAAGTGAGCAAGTAAAAATTTTAGAAGAAACAACCCAAAGTTATCAAAAAACTTATGAGTTAAAATTAGAGCATTTTAAACTTGGAGTAATTAGTGAGTATGAGCTTAACAAATTTAAAGCTGAACTTGAAAATTCAAGAGTTTTACTCACAAATGCTAAAATTCAAAAAGAAGCTAATACCAAAGCTTTAAAAATCTTAACTTCAAATGATATTGATGATATACTTTATAATAGCATAGAATATAAAAAAATAGGACAATACGAGCTTAGCATACCTGAAGGTATTGGTAGTGAAATTTTACTTCAAAGACCTGATATACAAGCTAGTTTAAAAATTTTAGAAGAAAAAAACTATCTTGTTGGAGTAGCCAGAACTGCATTTTTACCAAACCTTTCTTTAACAGGACTTTTGGGTTTTCAAAGTAATGATTTAGATCTTTTAGTTAAACATGGAAGTAATACTTGGAATGTAGCTGGAAATTTTGCAATGCCGATTTTTCATTGGGGTGAGATTATGAATAATGTTAATATCGCAAAACTTACCAAAGATGAAGCGTTTTTACAATATGAAAACACCTTAAAAACAGCCTTTGGAGAAATAAGACTTGCTTTATTTAACCGCCAAAGCTATTATGAAAATGAGCAAAATTATAAAAATTTATTTCTAGCTCAAAGTAAAATTTATGAAATTTCTACCTTAAGATATGAAAATGGCGTGATTAATTTAGCTGATTTTTTACAAGATCAAAGAAATTATTTAAATGCTAAACTTTCTTACACTAACTCATCTTATGAGCTTGCAAATTCTATCGTAGATGTTATGAAAGCCTTTGGTGGTGGATTTAACGCTAAAGAAGAATCAAAAGAAAATATCAAAGCTATGAAAGAAAACTTAAAGGAAAACTTTTATAACAACTGAGCCTTAAGGCTTAGTTGTTAATGCATTTGAATTTGAATTCTTTGATTAAAATTATTATTTCCTCTATCTTTTGGGCTATTATGCTCAAAACGATAACGCATATTACCTGAAACATTAACATCTTGAAAAATTTCATCTAAAGGTGCAGAATTTGACACGCTTATAAGCCCTAATAAAAATACAAAAAATGCTATAAAAATATTTTTCATTATAAAGCCTTTGTAAAAATATGATACAATTATAGTCTTTTTAAATAACTACAAAATGAAATTTTTAGGAAAAATATGAATTTTTTACAAAACTTAGCTCTTTCTTACTCACATAAAGCCATGCAAAAATCTTTAGAGAATGGTTTTGATGTGAAACTTTTAAAAGAAGGACAAGAAAAAAAAGTTAATCCAAAAAAATCTTATATGCTCTATGCTCATATACCATTTTGCCATACTTTTTGTCCATATTGTAGTTTTCATAAGTATTATTATAGTGAAGATTTAGCAAAAAGATATTTTGAAAGCTTAAGAGAAGAAATCAAACAAATCAAAGACAAAGGATTTGATTTTACTTCTATGTATGTGGGTGGCGGCACTACTTTGATCAACGAAGAAGAACTTGCTAAAACTTTAGAACTTTGCAAAAAATTATTTAATATTAAAGAAATTTCTTGTGAGAGCGATCCTAATCATATCGAACCTAAAAAGCTAGAAATGTTTAAAGGGCTTATAGATCGTTTAAGTTGTGGTATACAAAGTTTTGATGATGATACTTTAAAAAAAGTAGCAAGATATCATAAATTTGGTTCAAGTAAAGAGCTTCAAGAAAAGCTTTCTAAAGCTATAGGCGTGCTTCCTATTATGAGTCTTGATTTGATTTTTAACTTTCCTTCTCAAACTAAAGAGCAATTACTCAATGATTTAGAAATAGCCAAAAATTTAAAACCTCAACAAATCACAACTTATCCTTTAATGAAATCAAACCTCACAAAAGATAATATCGCAAAAACTCTAGGAGTAAGTTTTAAAGATAATGAATTTGAGTTTTATAAAATCATTATAGATTTTTTCAAAGATTATGAAAGAAATAATGCATGGTCATTTTCTTTAGAAAAAAGTAGCTTTAATGATGAGTATGTAAGTAGCCACCATGAGTATTTAGGCGTGGGAAGTGGGGCTTTTAGCTTTTTAGATGGAGAGCTTTTAATCAATGCTTTTAATTTAAATGATTATTCTAAACTCATCAAAGAAAAGCAAAATGCAAATATTGCTAAAGCTAATTTTGGTAAAAAAGAAATCATCAAATATGTCTTTTTAACTGAAATGTTTGCAGGTAAAATCGAGATTGATAAATTTAACAAAACTTTAGATTGCAATTTAGAAAAAGATCTTTTCATAGAACTTTTAGGTCTTAAGCTAAGCAAGGCTATAAAAAAAGAAAATAATACTTTATACACAAGTGAATTTGGGCGTTATTTGTTTATGGTATTAATGAAAGATTTTTACACCGGTATGGATTTAGTGCGTGCTGTATTTAGAGATAATAAACGCTTACAAGATAAAGAACACATTAATATCATGCAAGAAAATGTTGATCCACTTGATTTTAAAAGTATGGAGTTTAAAGGATAAAAAGCCTTTAAAGGCTTTTTACTAAAATGGTCTTACCACCATCATAATAGCAATAATTATAAATAATATCGTTGGAATTTCATTATAAGCTCTAAAAAATTTCCCACTCTTTTTGCAAGTATCATTTTGAAGTTGTTTTAAATAATAATAATTTTGCAAATGATAAATAATCAAAAGCAAAGCACAGGTTAATTTAGCATGCATAAATCCTGATCCAACCATCAAAACTTTATTTACATGCAACATCAAACTTCCACTTATTAAAGTTACTATCATCGCAGGAGTTTGGATATAAAAATACAATTTTCTTTCTTGGATTTTTACCACTTCTACAAAGCCTTTATTATCTTTATGCTCTGTATGATAGACAAAAAGTCTTGGTAAATAAAACAATCCAGCCATCCAAGAAACAAAAGCTAAATAATGCACCATTTTAATCCACAAATACCAGTCAGTTAAAAAATCTAACATTTTTCTCCTTTTTTATTAAAAATTTCTTTTATTAAAATCAAAGCTACACTAATGTTTATCATCACATCAGCTAAATTAAACACAGCAAATTCAAACCACTTATGCCAAAATACAAAATCCACCACACCTATATGCACAAAGCGATCAAGTAAATTTGAACACCCAGCAGATAGCATAATAGCAAAAGCGATCAAATGTGTTTTAAAAAATTCTTTTTGATAAAGCAAATACACAAACAAAGCCAAAATAAAAACAAGTTGTATGTATTTTAAATACTCTCCTAAAAATGCAAACATTGAAAAGGCTACACCAGTATTATAGGTTAAAACTAAATCAAAAAATTCACCCTTATACTCAAGCCCTTGCAAAAACAAATACTTACTTACTTGATCTAGTATAAAAACTAAAGCAAAAACAAGCCAAAATTTTAAAGATAAAATTTTAAGCATTCAATGCTTTCATAAAAAAGCTTTCAACAGCTTTCATTTCTTTTTCTAAAAGCTTAATATCTTTTGCTTCAAGTAATAAGCGTATTAAATTTTCTGTACCTGAATACCTAAACAAACTAGCAATTCCTTTTTTTTCTAAATCTTTTTTCAATTCTTCTAAGCCTGCAAGCTTACTTAAGTCTTTTTTCTCTGAAATTTTAAGATTATGCAAAAGCTGTGGGTAAGGTTTAACTTGATTTAAAATTTCACTTGCACTTTTTGCTTCACTTAGCATTAAAGCACTAAATTGTAAAGCAGCTACCAAACCATCTCCAGTTTTTGCATAATCACTAAAAATAATATGCCCACTCTGCTCACCACCAAAATTTCCACCGCATTCTTTGAGTTTTTCAAGTACATATTTATCGCCTACATTGCAAGTTTCATGTGTGATTTTATGTTTAGTTAAAAACTCTTTTAAAGCACCATTGCTCATTATAGTGCTAACTACACTTGATTTTAACTTGCCTTGTTTTTTCAAAAATAAAGCTAAAACACCCAAAAGACTATCTCCATGAGCTACTTCGCCTTTTTCATCCACAACAACCAAACGATCTGCATCCCCATCAAAAGCAAAACCCACATCTGCTCTAAATTTTTTTACCTCTAAAGCTAAATTTAAAGGATGTAAAGCCCCGCAATTTTCATTGATATTTAAACCATTTGGCTTATCATTGATCACAATCACATCTGCACCAAGTTCTTTAAAAACCGTAGGTGCTACCTTATAAGAAGCTCCATGAGCCACATCTAACACAACGCGTAAAGACTTTAAAGTCAGCTCTTTAGGAAAAGAATTTTTTATAGAAACAATATATCTTCCTATCACATCATCAATTCTTTTTGCTTGACCAATTTGTGATTTTGTTGTTCTTGCCTCTTCTATGAGTTTATCATTAAAATAAATTTCTTCTATTTTCGCTTCTGCTTGCTCATCAAGTTTATTTCCGTGTGCATCAAAAAATTTAATGCCATTATCATAGTAAGGATTGTGTGAAGCTGATATCATAATCCCTGCATCACAACGCATATCTTCAGTTAAAAACGCAATAGCAGGTGTTGGCATAGGGCCTATTTCTATAACATTATAACCTATAGAAGTAAGTCCTGAAACGATAGCATTTTCTATCATATAACCACTTCTTCTTGTATCTTTTCCTACTAAGATATTGTTTGTAAGGGCTTTGTCTTTAAAATAAATTCCAGCAGCCATAGCCAAACGCATTGCTAAAAATGAATCCAAAAACTCCCCCGCTTTACCGCGTACTCCATCTGTTCCAAAAAGTTTCATTTTTTTACCTTTGATTTTAAATAGTGCAATTATAAGTAAAAAAGTTAAGTAATGTATAAATGTGAGAATTTTATAAGCATTAGTTAGTAATAAAAATATATAATTTTTAAAATTTCACTTAAGGAAAATGAATGAAAAAAATCATCGCAGGGGTTGTAGTAGTAATTTTACTAGTTATAGGGTTTTTTACCTCAGCTTCTTATATTAACTCAATCAATGAAAAAATCTTTGCACAAATGAGCCAAGATACAGCATATTATAATGTTGAAGATACTAATTACACTAAAGGACTTTTAAATTCCAAAGGAAGTTTTATAGCTACACTTAATGATTTACCTTATAGTTTTAAAGTGAATGTGGATTTTTCCAATAATTTTTTTGCAAGTAATAATGCTATCGTTTCTATTTTAAATGAAAATGAAGACTTAAAAGGCATTTTTCCAAACGAAGAAATCTTTAAAATCTTAGTTAGCGTCAAAGGTGGTGACATTAACATCAATGCAAAAATAAATGATATTAATTTCACACGCAATGATACAAATTTAGTTTTAAATAATACATCATTTAAGATTATAGGTTCTGATGAATTTGTAAAAAATATGGAACTTAATCTAGGTTATGTTTTATTAGAACAACTATCTCATAAAGAAAAATTAGAAGCAAAAAATATCAAAATTTCTGAATTTCCTATACAAAAATTAAGCTTTAATGATATCTTTAGTCCTAGTAGAAATAGTGAGCAAAATATAAGCATTGATAGTGCTAGTTTTATAAGTTCTATTGCTTTTGACTTTGATAAATTAAAAATTTTTGCAAAAACAGCTCAAAATACTCAAAACGATTATGATAGTGTTTTAAAACTAGATTTAGCTAAATTTAATCTTGCAAATGAAAACTTTATGCTAAATAATATTAATTTAGATATGAATTTTAATAATCTTTCTAAAAAAGCTTATGATAGCTTAATGCAAAATTCAAACACTGATATTTTTTCTATGATGCTTTTGGCAAGTCAGTTTTTAAAAGCAAACCCACAAATCATCTTAAATAATCTAAGTTTTGAAAAAGAAGGTAAAAAATTTGACGCAAATGGGCAAACTATTTTCACTGAAAACAATATAAAATCACAATTTCATGCAAACACAGAAATTCTTCCTAGTCAAATTTGGCCTGATTTTGCAAATTTTGATACTTATTTCGTAGATAATAATGGCTCTTATATGCTTGATTTTATCTATGATGATTCTAATAAAAGTGATGTTACAACTATCATTAATGGTGAAAGACTTACCATAAATCCACAATGACAAATTTAAGCTTAACTTTTCGTCCTAAAACTTTAGATGAGGTTTTAGGACAAGAAAATTTAGTAGAAATTTTTAAAAAATTCATACAAGTTTCAAAACTCCCTCATAGTGTATTTTTTGGCCCAGCAGGTTGCGGGAAGACTTCTTTTGCAAGAGCAATAGCGTATGAGTATAAACTTGATTTTTATGAGTTTGATGGAGGGAATTTTAAACTTGAAGAACTTAGAAAAATACTAAGTAATTATGAAAATTCTTTATATAAACCTTTGATATTTATTGATGAGGTACATAGGCTTTCAAAAACCCAACAAGAAATGCTTTTAATCCCTTTGGAAAATCAAAAATGCCTTTTCATAGGCGCAAGCACTGAAAACCCCTACTTTACTTTAACTTCAGGCATAAGAAGCAGAAGTATGCTTTTTGAATTTAAAGGTTTAGAGTATAAAGACTTAGAAAAACTTGCCACAAAAGTGCAAGAAAAACTCCAATGTAAAATCGATGATGATGCTAAAGACTTTTTAATCACTTCTAGTGCAAATGATGCAAGAAGCTTTTTAAATTTATGTGAGTTTGCTTTGGCTTTAGATAGCACTCATATCACACTTGAAACTTTAAAAAAATTAAGAGCAAATGTTTTAAGCGATGGCACTTCAAGTAAAGATACACACTATAGACTAGCTAGTTCTATGATAAAAAGTTTAAGAGGAAGTGATGTGGATGCGAGTTTGTATTATCTTGCGAGGCTGATCGATGGGGGTGAAAGTGCGGATTTCATCGCTAGAAGATTAGTGATATTTGCAAGTGAAGATATCTCAAATGCAAACCCACAAGCACTTAATCTAGCCACAAGCACACTCATAGCAGTAAAAAACATAGGCTATCCTGAAGCTAGGATCATCTTAGCTCAATGTGTAGTATTTTTAGCAAGTTCGCCCAAGTCAAACTCAAGCTATCTTGCTATAAATGAAGCGCTAAATTATGTGCAAAACAACCCTGCATTAAAAATACTTCCTTATCTTGATAATAACAACCCACAAAGAAAAAACTACCTTTACCCGCATGATTTTGGAGGATGGGTTAAGCAAAGATACCTAGAAAAAGATTTGAAATTTTATCATAGCAAAGGTATAGGTTTTGAAGCACAGCTAGATTTATGGTTAAATGATATGAAAAAAATTAAAAAGTGATTTTAAGCACAATGTAAAAATATTTTTATATAATTTTTGTTTTTTAAGGTTCCGTAGCTCAGTTGGTAGAGCACCACCTTGACATGGTGGTGGTCGTTGGTTCAAGTCCAATCGGAGCCACCATTTTTTATTTCTTTCGATCAATTCACTACATATACTTTAACAAATTCGTAAATTCTTGAATTTCTTTTTCTTGATCTAAGATGATTTTTTTAGCAATATCAGTGATAGTTTTATCTTTAGAGTAAAATAAAATTTGTTTTGAAGCATCTACTGCACCTTGATGATGTGCTATCATCGCTTCTAAAAAGTCTTTATTGATGTTTTTGCTTTCTTTAACCGAACTCATTAAAATCATCATTTTTTGCATTAACTCTTTTTCTTCTTGAACGAATTTTTTATAAGTTTCTTCATCAATTTGAGTTTTTGTATAAAGATTTTTATCTAGAATTTCTTGAAATTCTTGGATTTCTTTTTCTTGAGCTTTTATGATATTTTGAGCGATTTTTTTCATCTCTTCACTTTTAGTATGTTCTAATAAAAGCTTAGATGAATCAATAGCACCTTGGTGATGTGGAATCATATTAGCTAAAAAATCTCTTTCTATGTCATTGCTTTGCACTAAAGGATTTTTCATCATAGGTTCATGCATACTCATCATGATTTGTGATGAAATACTTCCAGAAGCTCCATGATGAGCATGATGAGAATTTGCAGCAAATAAAGTACTTGCTAAAACTAAACTTGAAACTATAGTTTTAATTTTCATTTTTTTCCTTTTTTTAAAATAACTTTGGAATGTTATAAAAATTATATAAACTAAAATTAACAAAGAAAAAAACATTTTTTTGTTATAATCTATAATACTAAAAAAATAATAAGGATGTTATATGCTAAAAGAACTACTTGAAATAAAAAAAGAAATGGAACCTATAATTCATGATTGTTCAGTAAAAATTCAAGTAGCCGCAAGAGAAGTAATCGTAAGAAAAAGAGAATATGAAATCTATGGTCCTATGATAGATAGAGTATATCTTGATAATGCTATATATATAAAAGTTTTTGGTAGTGGGCGTGATACTAAAAGCACTAAAGTAGATATTAAAAATGGACTTTATATGGTTTATGTAGCACCTGATAAACCTACTAATCAAGAAATTATGAATAAACTAAAAATAGCATTTGAAAGTATAGATAATAAATTCATCTCAAGAATTTTAGAACTCAATAGAAGAATGAAAGAAGTGATTAACAAAACTCAAGCAACCCTAGCAAAAGCATCAAATATGAATGTTTTGATAGAAACAAATCTAGGCGAAGCTACCGCGGCACATAAATTTGTAATAACTATTAAATATTTAAAAGATAATCAAAAATTAGAATTAAAAAATTCAAAATCTGCAGGAAGTTTTAGAGATACCAAAAATCATATCAACCTAGTAGTAGAAAAAAATACTGATTCTGCTGTATGTGAAAAACTTCTACATGATGTTGAAATTTATTTTATAGGAAATGGAAAGTAAAATCACTTTTTTACTCTCAAATTTGCTAAATGCGTCAAAGCCACTGCGATAGCATCGGTAATATCAAGTGGCTTGATGTCTTTTGAAATTCCAAGTAATCTTTTTACCATAAAAGCTACTTGCTCTTTAGTAGCTTTTGCTTTACCTGTTACGGTTTTTTTCACTTGTAAAGGTGTGTATTCTGCAAATTCTCCATGAATTTGTAAGATTTTTAAACTCAAAGCTCCACGAAATTGTGCTAGTTTTAGAACCGTTTTTGGATTATAAGCAAAAAATATATCTTCTACAGCTATCTCATCAAACTGATGATTTTTAAAGATTAGATCAAGTCCTTCACATAATTCTGTGATTTGATACTGTAAATCATTGGGTTTGATTTTGATAAGTCCTGCTTCTATGAGTTGATTTTTATTATTTATCCTTTCTACAATAGCATATCCACAATATCTAGAACCAGGATCTATCCCTAAAACTTTCAAACTTTTCACCTTTTTATTCACATAGATGTGAAATTTAAATTTTTATGTGAATAATTTTAACCATTTTTTATAAAAAATAAGCTAGAATTTCAAGTTTTACATCATAATTTATAAGAATAATAATGAATATAAAAGATTTTTTACTTGAATTTAAAACTGAAATTAGCAATAACGAATACAATACTTACATTTCTCACTTACAATTTAGTGAAAAATTAAGTAAAAATAATATCTTAGTATTTATCGCACCAAATCATTTTTTGGCTAAATTTATACAAACAAAATACGCACAAAAACTAGCTTATTTTTATGAAGTAAAAACAGGAATTAATCCTCAAGTTAAAATCATCACAAATGATCAAAAGATAGAGAAAAAACATTTTTCTACAGATATTTCACAGATTAAATTTCAAAGTACTATTTTAAATCCTTCTTTTACTTTTGAAAGCTTTGTTGTAGGAGATTCTAATCAATTTGCCTATGCAACTTGCAAAGCCATTACCGATAAAAGCAAACTTGGAAAATTATACAACCCTATCTTTATCTATGGTCCTACAGGACTTGGAAAAACTCACTTGCTTCAAGCTGTCGGAAATGTGTGCTTAGATAATGGATATAAGGTTATTTATGCTACAAGTGATAATTTTATCAATGATTTTACCATGCATTTAAATAACAAAACTATGAGTAAATTTCATGAAAAATACAAAAATTGTGATGTCTTACTCATCGATGATGTGCAGTTTTTAGGTAAAACAGATAAAATTCAAGAAGAATTTTTCTTTACTTTTAATGAAATCAAAGAAAAATTTGGACAAATTATCATGACAAGTGATAATCCTCCAAATATGTTAAAAGGTATAACAGAACGCTTAAAAAGCCGTTTTGCAAATGGGATCATCGCAGATATCACTCCACCTCAGCTTGATACAAAAATCGCAATTATCAAGAAAAAATGCGAATTTAATGCTATTTATCTCAAACCTGAAGTTATAAGCTACATCGCTACTTCAATGGGAGATAACATCCGAGAAATTGAAGGTATGATTACAAATCTAAATGCCCAAGCAAGGCTTTTTAATCAAGAAATCACTTTAGAAATCGTTAAAAGCTTTATGAAAGATCACATTAAAGAAACAAAAGAAAATATTAGTGTTGAAGACATACTTGCTGATGTTTCAAAAAGCTATAATCTTAAATCAAATGATATAAAATCAAATAAAAAAACACAAAATATCGTTATGGCAAGAAGGGTTGTGATATATTTAGCAAGAGAGCTTACAACTATGTCTATGCCTCAACTTGCTAGATTTTTTAATATGAAAGATCACACTGCCATTTCACATAATATTAAAAAAATTCAAGAGTTAATGAGCGAAAATGAAAACCTAAAAGCCATAGTAGAAGAATTAAGAAATAAAATTTTAACAAAAATAAAAAGCACCCTGTGAATAAAAGTGAAAAATAAAAAATTTTATTCTATGAATAAAATTTCTATAAAAAAAGGCTTTTAAAAAGCATTTCACATTTTCACATTGCTTATTATTATGATAAAATAAATTTAAAAAACAAAGGAAGTAAAAATGAAAATTAGCATTAATAAAAACACTTTAGAATCTGCCATAGTTTTAACTAACTCTTATGTAGATAAAAAAGACTCAAGCAACATCGCTTCTCACTTACTTTTTGAAGTAGTTGAAGATAAATTAATCATAAGGGCAAGTGATTATGAAATAGGTATTAACTATAAAATCAAAAAAATTAAAGTTGAAAGTGCAGGTTTTGCAACTGCTAATGCTAAAAGTATTTTAGATATCATCAAAAGTTTAAATAATGAAGATGTAGTTTTAGAAACTATAGAAAATTTCCTTTTTATTAGACAAAAAGGAACTAAATATAAACTTCCTATGTTTAATTATGAAGATTTTCCAAATTTCCCAAGCACTGAAGGAAAAGATAAATTTGACATTGATTCAAGTGATTTGAGTAGATCTTTGAAAAAAATCCTACCTGCAGTTGATACAAATAATCCAAAGTATTCTTTAAATGGTGCTTTACTTGATATAAAAACAACCCACATTAGCTTTGTAGGAACAGATACTAAACGCTTAGCGGTTTTTACACTAAATAAAACAAACGAAAAAGAATTTAATCTTTGTATCCCTAAAAAAGCTATTTTAGAAATGCAAAAAATCTTTTTTGAAAAAATTGAAATTTATTATGATGAAAATATATTGATTGCAAAAAATGACAATTTTGAGTTTTTCACAAAACTTATTAATGATAAATTCCCTGATTATGAAAGAGTAATTCCAAAAAATATTACAAAAGAATTTATTTTTAAAACAGAAGAATTTATGGATGCATTGAAAAAAATCAATGTAATTACTGAAAAAATGAAATTAAATTTCCATAAAGATAAACTTGTATTTGAAGGTATTAGTTTAGATAATATGGAAGCAAAAACTGAACTTGAAATAGAACTTAATATAGATGAGGAATTTAATCTTTGCATAAAAAATAAATTCATCACTGACTTTTTAAATTCTATTGAAAGTGAAACATTCAAACTTAGCATAAATGAACCTCATATGGCATTCTTAGTTTCAAGTGAAGAATTACAAACTGTAATTATGCCAGTTATTTTATAAGGAAAATAAATGCAAGAAAATCAAAATTATGGCGCAGGAAATATTAAAGTTTTAAAAGGCTTAGAAGCTGTTAGAAAACGCCCTGGTATGTATATAGGTGATACCAACATAGGCGGTCTTCATCATATGATTTATGAAGTAGTGGATAATTCTATTGATGAAGCTATGGCAGGTTTTTGTGATACGATTAATGTAGAAATTACTACAGAAGGCTCTTGTATAGTAAGTGATAATGGTAGAGGAATTCCTGTGGGAATTCACCCTACTGAAAATATCCCTACTTTAACTGTAGTTTTAACCGTGCTTCATGCAGGTGGAAAATTTGATAAAGATACTTATAAAGTTTCAGGTGGTTTACACGGGGTTGGTGTAAGCGTTGTAAATGCTTTATCAAAAAAATTAGTTGCTACAGTGCATAGAGATGGAGAAATTTATCGCCAAGAATTTTCAGAAGGTAAAGTTACAAGTAATTTTGAAACCATAGGTAAAAGTAAAAAAACAGGAACAATCATAGAATTTTGGCCAGATGATCAAATTTTTGAAGTGACTGATTTTGATTATGAAATTTTAGCTAAAAGATTTCGTGAACTTGCATATTTAAATCCAAAAATTACTATAAATTTTAAAGATAATCGTGTAGGAAAAGCAGAAAGCTTTCATTTTGAAGGTGGTATAAGTCAATTTGTTACAGATTTAAATAAAAAACAAGCTCTAACTAAGGCAATATTTTTCAATGTAGATGAAGAAGATGTAAATGTTGAAGTAGCATTGCTTTATAATGATAGTTATAGTGAAAATTTACTTTCTTTTGTTAATAATATAAAAACTCCAGATGGTGGAACGCACGAAGCAGGTTTTAGAATGGGCTTAACTCGTGTTATTAGCAATTACATTGAAGCAAATGCTAGTGCTAGAGAGAAAGACTCTAAAATCACAGGTGATGATGTAAGAGAAGGTTTAATAGCAGTTGTAAGTGTTAAAGTACCTGAGCCACAATTTGAAGGACAAACTAAAGGAAAATTAGGTTCAAGCTATGTTAGACCTATAGTTTCTAAGACTTCTTTTGAGTATTTGACAAAATACTTTGAAGAAAATCCTATCGAAGCAAAAGCTATCATGAATAAAGCTTTAATGGCAGCTCGTGGTAGAGAAGCAGCTAAAAAAGCTAGAGAATTAACCCGTAAAAAAGAAAGTTCAAGTGTAGGGACTTTACCAGGAAAATTAGCTGATTGTCAAAGTAAAGATCCGAGTGAAAGCGAAATTTATTTAGTTGAGGGTGATAGTGCGGGAGGTTCTGCAAAACAAGGTAGAGAAAGAACTTTCCAAGCGATTTTACCTTTAAGAGGTAAAATACTCAATGTTGAAAAAGCAAGACTAGATAAAATTTTAAAAAGTGAACAAATTCAAAATATGATCACAGCTTTTGGTTGTGGGATCGGTGATGAGTTTGATATAGAAAAACTAAGATATCATAAAATCATCATTATGACAGATGCTGATGTAGATGGTTCTCACATACAAACTTTACTTTTAACATTTTTCTTCCGTTTTATGAATGATCTTGTAGCAAATGGACATATTTATTTAGCTCAACCACCTTTATATCGCTATAAAAAAGGTCAAAAAAAAGAAATTTATCTAAAAGATGAAAAAGCTTTAAATGATTATTTGATCGAAACAGGTATAGAAAGTTCTACTTATGAGGGTATAGGATTAAACGATTTAAAAGATTTTCTAAAAATCGTTGCAGCTTATAGAAGTGTTTTAAAAGAATTAGAAAAAAGATTTAATGTAATTTCAGTGATTAGGTATTTGATAGAAAATCCTGATTTGATAAAAGCTTCTAATGAAGAATTATTTAAAGTCATAAAAGAATTTTTAGAAAAACAAAATCACAATATCTTAAATTCATATATCAATGAAAATGAAATTCGTGTTTATGTACAAACTGAAAATGGTTTAGAAGAACTTATCATCAATGATGATTTATTTGCTAATCCTTTATATGAAGAGGCAAATTATATTTATCAAAAAATTAAAGATAGAGATTTAAAATTTGATAAAGATATTTTAGAAATTTTAGATGAAGTTGAAAAAAATGCTAAAAAAGGTGCTTATATACAACGCTATAAAGGTCTTGGTGAGATGAATCCTGAACAACTTTGGGAAACAACTATGGATCCAAGTAATCGTCGTTTGTTAAAGATCACCATAGAAGATGCTCAAAGAGCAAATGATACTTTCAACCTTTTCATGGGTGATGATGTAGAACCACGCCGTGAGTATATACAAGCTCATGCTAAAGATGTTAAACATTTGGATGTTTAATTTTTAAATGATTTTTTTAACTGGAGGGCAAGGTCATAGTGGAAAGACCTTGCTTGCTCAAAGACTTCTTGAAAAATTGTCCTTTTAGAGTAGATGAGGATGAAAAAATAACTGATTTTTTGTTTCCTATTGTAGATGGTATGATTTAAATTTGTATAGAAAATAAACAAAATTTAATCATTGAAGGATTTTATCTTACTCCAAAAAAGTTACAAAAATTTCAAAATCATTCTGATATTAAAATACTTTATATCGTTTTTTCAAAAGAATATATTTTGCAAAATTATGAATTAATCTATCAAAATGAAAATGTTATAGAAAAGCGTTTATTTAGTGAAAAAGAAGAAATAAACACTCTTATTTTAAATCATCAAAAATTTAAAGCTCAATGTGAAAATTTAAATCTTCCTTTTATAGAAATTCAAAAAGACTATAAAATAGAATTAAAAAATGTAATAGAATTTTTTGCTTAAAAGCAAGCAAATAGTTATATAATATCTAAAAAATTTATAAGGATTAAAATGCATTTTACTCAGCAGCAATTGCAACGATTAATGCTTCATTATGCAGGGAAAATCGCTAAAGATAGAAAAGAGCAAAAAATAAAATTAAATTATAATGAAGCTTTAGCTTATATATGTTATGAATTAATGGAACTTGCAAGAAAAAATTTAAGTGTGAGTGAATTGATGAGCATAGGGAAAACTTTACTTACAAGTGAAGATGTGATTGATGGTGTTGCAAGTATGCTTGAAGAAATTCAAATAGAACTTCCTTTTGAAGATGGCACAAAATTAGTTACTATACATGAGCCTATAGCAAATGATGATAAAATAAAAGCTGGAGAGATATTTTTATCATCAGAATTTATTGTGCTTAATGAAAATAAAACTTCTATAGAAATTAAAGTAAGCAATAAAGGTGATCGTCCTATACAAGTTGGTTCGCATTTTCATTTCTTTGAAGTTAATTGCTTTTTGTCTTTTGATAGAGAAAAGGCTTATGGTAAAAGGTTAAATATCGCTTCAGGAACAAGTGTGAGATTTGAACCAGGTGAAGAAAAAACAGTAAGTTTGATAGAATTTGGTGGTTTAAAAAAGGTTTTAGGTTTTAATAATCTTTGTGATGATTTTATCAATGATGAAAATAAAACTAAAGCTTTATCAAAAGCAAAAGAGAAAGGATTTCTTTGATTAAGATTAGCAAAAAAGACTATGTGAATATGTATGGTCCAACAACTAATGATAGAGTAAGATTAGCAGATACAGATTTGATTTTAAGAGTAGAAAAAGATTATACTTTATATGGCGAAGAAGTTAAATTTGGTGGTGGTAAAAATATTAGAGATGGTATGGCTCAAAGTGTAAGTGAGGGAGAATTTCCGGATTTAGTTTTAACTAATGCTTTGATTGTTGATTATACCGGTATTTATAAAGCAGATATTGGGATAAAAAATGGCTATATAGTAGGTATAGGAAAAGCAGGCAATCCTGATATACAAGATGGAGTTGATCCTAGCTTAGTTATAGGCACAAGTACAGATATTATCGGTGCAGAAGGTTTAATAGTAACTGCAGGTGGTATTGATACTCATATACATTTTATCTCCCCAACTCAAATTGAATGTGCCTTATATAGTGGTGTTACTACTATGATAGGAGGTGGCATAGGACCAAGTGAGGGAACAAATGCTACAACTTGCACAAGTGGGGCTTATCATATACATTCTATGTTAAAAGCTACGCAAAATTACCCTATGAATTTTGGCTTTTTAGGTAAAGGAAATTCAAGTAATAAAAATGCTTTAAAAGAGCAAATCATAGCTGGTGCATGCGGCTTAAAAATTCATGAAGATTGGGGTGCTACTTCTAGTGTGATTGATACTAGTTTAAATATAGCTGATGAAATGGATATACAAATAGCTATCCATACAGATACTTTAAATGAAGCAGGTTTTGTAGAAGATACGATTAAAGCTATTAATGGTAGAGTTATCCATACTTTTCACACTGAAGGTGCAGGTGGTGGCCATGCTCCTGATATTATTAAAATGGCAGGTTTTGAAAATGTTTTACCTGCAAGTACTAATCCTACTATGCCTTTTACTAAAAATACCATTGATGAGCATTTAGATATGCTTATGGTTTGTCATCATTTAGATAATAAAATCAAAGAAGATGTTGAATTTGCAGATAGTAGAATTCGTCCTGAAACTATAGCAGCAGAAGATAAACTTCATGATATGGGTGTTTTTAGCATTATGAGTAGTGATTCTCAAGCTATGGGACGCGTAGGTGAGGTAATTTTAAGAACATGGCAAAGTGCTGATAAATGTAAAAAAGAATTTGGTGCCTTGAAGGAAGATAATGATTTAGATGATAATTTCCGTATTAAACGCTATATAGCAAAATACACTATAAATCCTGCTATTGCACATGGGATTGATAGTTATGTTGGTTCTATTGAAGTAGGAAAATTTGCTGATTTAGTGCTTTGGCAACCTAAATTTTTTGGAGTAAAACCAAAGCTTATTTTAAAAGGTGGCTTGATAGTAGGTGCAAAAATAGGCGATGCTAATGCTTCTATCCCAACACCTGAGCCTATTATCTATGAAAAAATGTTTGGAGCAAATTTAAATGAAAATGCTTTACATTTTGTTTCTAAAGCTTCTTTAGAAGCTAATATGCCTGAAAAATTAAGCTTAAAAAGAAAATGTGTTGCAGTAAAAAATTGTAGAAATATTACTAAAAAAGACTTGAAATTTAATGATAAAGTTCAAGATATAGAAGTAAATCCACAAACTTATGAAGTAAAAATAAATGGTGAGCTTATTAGCTCTAAGAGTGTTGATTCTTTAGCTTTAGCTAGAAAATATTTTATGATTTAATGATTTTACTTCAAAATAAAATAACGCATTATGATTTAAACAAAGAATGCGATTTTTTAGAGCTTAGTTGGTTTGATACTTTTAAAAAGATATTAAGAACAACGACTTTAAAAGGACTAGATGTCGCTATAAAAATGCCTGGTAATAAAGGTTTAAATCATAATGATTGTTTATATGATGAGGATTTTTTGATTTTAGTGAAGATTAAACCTGAAAAGGTTTTAAAAATTCACATAGAAAATGAATACAACCTTGCTTTAATAAGTTATCAAGTGGGCAATATGCATTTAAATTTATTTTATAAAGATCATAAACTCATTACTTTAGAGCAAAATTCTATCATAAGGTTTTTAGAAAAATTTAATATAAAATACGAAAAATGTGAAGAAATTTTAGAGCCAAAATATATGCTTGATATGCCAAGTTTTATCCAAGTTGATCCAAATTTTAAACTTATTAAAGAATAAAGATGAATAAATTAAATTTTTTACTTTTACAAATTAGTGATTCTTCTTTTCCTATAGGAGCTTTTTCACATTCTTTTGGTTTAGAATCTTATGTGAATTTTGCTTATATAAAAAATATAGAAGATGCAAAAAAAGTTTTAAAAACTCAGCTTTATTCTAATATTTTATATTTTGAGCTTTTAGCTTTGAAAATAGCTTATGAAAATGCAAATGATGTAAAAAATTTACTAATTTATCAAAGAAAGTTTTTATCAAGTATAGTTGCAAAAGAACAAAGTCAAGCTTATGTTTTTCTAGCTAAACGCTTTGTAAAAAATGTAAGTCTTTATGGATTATCAAATCCTTTATTAAATCAATACATTAAAGAAAATCAAACTCCTATTTATCCTTTTGTGTATGCTTTATTTTGTAAAGATAATGAACTTGATTTTATGTATGAAAGTTTTTTATTTGCTTTAATGAGTAATTTTATTAATATTCTTGTGAAAATCGTGCCTTTATCACAAAATGAAGGGCAGATTTTACTTTTTCAATTACAGCAAGATTTTCAAAAGGTTCTTTCTAAATTACAAAATTTAACTTTAAAAGATTGGTGTGAAAATCATAATGTCTTAAATGATTATTTGGGTATAAAACACCAAAATTTAGCATTTAAAATTTATATTTCTTAAAAGGGTTATAATGGTTAAAATAGGCATAGGTGGTCCTGTAGGTAGTGGTAAAACAGCTTTAGTATTAAATTTATGTCAAGCTTTAAAAGATGAGCTTTCTTTGGCTGTAATTACAAATGATATTTATACAAATGAAGATGCAAATTTTTTAATCAAACAAGGCGTTCTTGAAAAAGAAAGAATCATTGGAGTGCAAACTGGAGGTTGTCCTCATACAGCCATTAGAGAAGATGCTTCTTGTAATCTTGAAGCTGTTGAACTTTTACAAGAGCGTTTTAGTGATTTAGATCTTATTTTTATAGAAAGTGGTGGAGATAATTTATCAATGACTTTTTCACCTGAACTTGTGGATTTTTTTATCTTTGTTATAGATGTTGCTCAAGGAGAAAAAATTCCACGCAAAGGTGGTCCTGCTATTTGTAGGTCTGATTTAATGATTATCAATAAAATAGACTTAGCTCCTTATGTAAATGCTTCTTTAAAAATCATGCAAGAAGATACTTTAAAAATGCGTGGAGATAGACCTTTTATCATGAGTAATCTTCAAACTAAAGAAGGTTTAGAAGAAATCATTACTTGGATTAAAAAATACACACTTTTAAAGGATTGATTTGTTTGCTCAAAAGAGTGTTTTTAAACTTACATTAGATACTATCAATGAAAAAACTATCATAAAAAATTCTTTTTTTACTCCTCCTTTTAAACTTATGAGGAATTTTTATGATAAAAAATTAACTAGTATATATGTTTTAAATTCTAGTGCCGGAATTTTTAAAGAGGATCATTTAAGTTTTGAAATCATATGTAAGAAAAGTACAAACACCGCTATACTCACACAAAGTTATGAAAAGGTATATGATACTAAAGATTCTTTTGCGAGTAAAAATATTGATTTTACTCTTGAAGAAAATGCAAGCTTTTTTTATATGCCAAAGCCACTTTTGCTTCAAGAAAATGCAAATTTTATACAAAACACAAAGATTAATCTAGCTTCTTTTTCAAGATTAGTTTATGTTGATTTTGTCATTTTTGGTAGAGTGGCTATGGATGAAAAATTTGCTTTTAAAAATTATGAGAGTTTAACTCAAATTTATAGAAATGATACTTTAATTTTAAATGATAAAATTAAAATCAATCCTTCTTATATGAAAGAAAATGATTTAAATTTTTTTGCAAATCATACGCATTATTTGAGTATTTATCTTTTTGGATATGATGAGTTTTATGAAGAATTAAAAGCTTCATTTGACGATATAAATCAACTTTTTTATGAGGGTTTGTGTATAAAAATTCTTAGTAATGAAAGTGAAAAATTACTTTCACTTCAAGATAAGCTTTTTAAATTTTGTCAAAATAAAATATAAAATATTGTGGTATTATAAAGTTTTAAAAACAAACTAAGGATTATAAATGCGATATGGTGAAAAAGAAATCAAAGAATTTAGTGTAGAAAATATGGAAGTTTGGCCAAATGATGCCAAAAATGATTATGTGATTAAAATCACTTTACCTGAATTTATGTGTTGTTGTCCGCGTAGTGGGTATCCTGATTTTGCTACAATTTACTTAGAATACATTCCAAATAAATTAGTAGTAGAACTTAAAGCAATCAAACTTTATATTAATACCTTTATGTATAGAAATGTTTCACATGAAGCAAGTATTAATGAAATTTATAATACTTTAAAAGAAAAACTTGATCCAAAATGGATAAAAGTAGTAGGTGATTTTAACCCTCGTGGTAATGTTCATACCGTGATTGAGTGTAGATCTGATTTAGTGGTACCACAAAATTAAATTTTTATTAAAAATAAAAGGATATATTATATCTTATTTAAAGGAGGAAAATATGAAATTAAAATTATTTAGTTTAGTTGCAAGTGTTGCTTTGGTTTCAAATTTAGCTTTAGCTGATGAAAATTCAGGAATATTATTAGGTATTGATGCTGGTTGGTTTCATACTAAGGTAAAATCTGATCTTGATCATACTAAAAATAATAAAAAATTTAATGGTGATTTAGAAGGAAATGTTCCTGTTTTTGGTTTAAGAGTTGGTTATCGTTTTAGTGAAAATCATAGAATTTATGGTGCTTATAATTATTCAAGCGAATTTAGTGATGTAATCAATACCACAAGATTAAAAATTGATGGAGAATTTACTACACATAAGTTTTTGCTTGGTTATGATTTTACTCCAAAAATCTTTGAAAAAACAAGAGCTGTTTTAGGTGTATATGGTGGCTATGCAAGAACAGATCTTACTTTAAAAACAAGCTTTTTATCATTATCTCAAGATTTTGATGGTTATACTTATGGAGCAAAAATCGGTGCTTTATATGAGTTAAATCAAGCAAATGAAATTGAGTTTGGTTTTAAAGCCGAGCAAACTCATTATAATACAAGAAATTTCTACCAAAGCAAGGTAGGTTCAAACTTTTACGATCCTAAACAAACAAATTATGGTTTATATCTAGGATATACTTATAAATTCTAAGGAGAATATATGCCAAAAGATGCAAATGGAACTGAGCTTAATGCAGGTGATAGTGTAAGTGTTGTGAAAGATTTGAAAGTAAAAGGTGCAAGCACTACTTTAAAGCGTGGCACGACTATAAAAAATATTAAGCTTACAAACAAAGACACTGAAATTGAAGCTAAGGTAGATAAATTTGGTGTGATTGTTTTAAAAACTGAATTTCTTAAAAAAATATAAGTAAAAATTCCCAATTAATCTTGGGAATTTTCTTCTTGATAAACACAATGTTTAAAAATAAATTGATGTTCCTCAGGCAAGTTTTCAAATAAGGCATTTGCGAGTTGTCTTATCTCCCAAAGGGCTGATTTTGAGCTTCTTAGAGTGATAAAATTTTGCAAACTTCTTGCATTAATTGTTAAAGTTAATTCTGTTTTATAGCTTTCTGGTAAGCAGTATTTTGCTATGTCTAAACTAATGCTATTTTGCAAAATCAAACGCAGATTTTCTAAAGCTTTGATGCTTGCATTATCCACTACTTCATTTCCGGTTAATACTAAGTATCTTTTAGCATTTTCAAAGTCATTTTCTTTAAATTCGCTTTCATTTCTTAGTTCTTTTAAAGTATATCTTGTGCTTTTTACACTAGGACTAGTGTGGCGGTGTCTTGCAACTTCTTGTAAGCATGCTCTTGAAATACCTTGTATATAAAAAGTATAGTTTAAATGCTCTAAGGTTGAAGCATGTTTGAATTTATTTCCCACTCGATCGATTAATTCTTTGTCTTTCTCACCACCACAATCACCTTTGTCAAAACTTTGCCAACATGTTCTTGTTGCATGAGAGCATACAGAAAGTGGAGTATGATTTAATAATGTGATTTTCATCGAAAATTTCCTTCAAAAATAATTGAATTTTACACAAATGTTTATAAAAATAAAATTTTTTATTCGTTATAATTTCAAAAAAAGAAATTAAGGTTATTTTATGAAATTAAAACAAACTAAGTATATTTTTGTAACCGGTGGTGTTTTAAGCTCATTAGGAAAAGGTATAGCAGCAGCTTCTATAGCTACGATTTTAAAAAATTCAGGTTTAAAAGTAAGTATTTTAAAAGCAGATCCTTATATTAATGTAGATCCTGGCACGATGAGTCCTTTGGAGCATGGGGAAGTTTTTGTAACTGAAGATGGAGCTGAGACAGATTTAGACTTAGGACATTATGAGAGATTTTTAAATGAGAATTTAACTCAGGATAATAACTTTACCACAGGAAGAGTTTATCAAAGTGTTATAGAAAAAGAAAGAAGAGGAGATTACTTAGGAAAAACTATACAAGTAATCCCTCATATAGTTGATGAGATAAAAGATCGTATTAAAAAGGCTGGAGTTGATAAAGATATTTTAATTGTTGAAATAGGTGGCACGGTAGGAGATATAGAAGGCTTACCATTTTTAGAAGCTATTAGAGCTTTAAAACTTGAAGTGGGTAAATACAATGCTATTAATATTCACTTGACTTTAGTGCCATTTATCAAAGCAGCAGGAGAACTTAAAACAAAACCAACTCAACATAGTGTGGGAGAATTACGCCGTATAGGTATAAGCCCTGATATGATCATTTGCAGAAGTGAAAAATCTTTAGATAGAGAGTTAAAAGACAAAATCGCAATTTCATGCGGAGTTGAAAAAAACTGCGTTATAGAAAGTGTGGATGCAGCTAGTATTTATCAAATTCCACTAAATTTTTTAAAACAAGATATTTTAAATTCTATTGCAAGTTTATTAGATCTTCAAAATTTAAAGCCAAGTATGAACGAATGGGATTCTTTAGTAAAAAGAGTCATCGCTCCAAGTAATGAACTTAGTATTGCTTTTGTAGGAAAATATGTAGATTTAAAAGAAAGCTATAAAAGCTTAACAGAAGCCATTATCCATGCAGGCGCAGCACTTGATGCAAGAGTAAATTTAAAATGGATCGATAGTGAAAAATTAGAAAATGTAAATGTCGAAGAAAGCTTTAAAGATGTAAATGGGATTTTAGTAGCAGGTGGTTTTGGTTACCGTGGAGTAGAAGGAAAAATCAAAGCCATACAATATGCAAGAGAAAATAAAATTCCATTTTTAGGAATTTGTTTGGGTATGCAGCTTTCTTTAGTGGAATTTGCACGCAATGTTTTAAAACTAGAAGATCCAAATTCTCATGAATTCAATCCAAATTGTAAAAATCCTATCATCTTTTTGATTGATGAATTTATTGACGCAAGTGGAGAAAAGCAAATTAGAACAAGTAAAACTCCACTTGGTGGAACTATGCGTCTTGGAGCTTATGAGTGTCATATCAAGCCAAATACACTTTTAAGTAAGGTTTATGATAATCAAAAAAGCGTAAAAGAACGTCACCGCCACCGCTATGAAGCTAATCCAAAATATAAAGAAATGTTTGAAAAAAATGGGCTTATTATAAGTGGGGAAAATGAAGGTTTAGTTGAGGCTGTAGAGCTTAAAGATCATCCATTTTTCTTAGCAGTGCAGTTTCACCCTGAATTTACTTCACGCTTAGTTAGGGTTAATCCGGCTATTTTTTCTTTTATCAAGGCATCTTTAACAAATCATGCTAAATAAAGCCAAAATAAAAGAAATTTTACACCAGCGTTTTATCAATGATACACATGTAAAGCTTTGTGATTTACCTATGCCATCTTGTTTAAAAGATGTCTATAAGGGTGCTTTACGTATTAAAGAAGCGATTGAAAAAAATCAAAAGCTTGCTATTGTTGGAGATTATGATGTAGATGGGGTGATTTCTTGTGTGATTTTATCTGAATTTTTTGATGATATCGGATATGACTATGTGGTAAAAATTCCAAATCGTTTTAAAGATGGATATGGTCTAAATGAAGAAATCATCAATGAACTTAATGGGGTAGATTTAATCATCACTGTAGATAATGGTATAGCAGCTTTTGATGCAGCAGAGCTTTGTTTGCAAAAAGGAATTGATTTAATTATTACCGATCATCATATGCCTCCAGCTACTTTACCAAAAGCTTATGCGATCATTAATCCTAAACAACAAGATTGTGAATTTCCTGATATTGAAATTTGTGGTGCTCAAGTGGCTTGGTATTTAGTTGCTGCTATAAAAGAAGTATGTAAGATTAATTATAATATGTGTAAATTTATAGAGCTTTTATCTATCGCAATTATCGCAGATATGATGGAGCTTAGAGATTTAAATAGAGCCTTAGTTAGAAAAGGCATAGAGTGTATTAATGATTCAAAACGAGTTGCATTTAAAGCTATCAAACAGTATTTTGGTAAGGATAAATTTGAACTTGATAATATTAGTTTTTTAATTGCACCTTTGATTAATAGTGCAGGTAGAATGGATGATGCGATTATTTCTTATAAATTTTTGCATTCTAAAAATATTAATGAGGTTATGGGTTATTTAGAACAAATCATTACTTATAATAATAGCCGTAAAGATGAAGAGCGCGAGCTTTTTAAACAATGTTTAGAACAAGTTGATGAAAATGATCCTGTGATTATTGTCAATGGCCAAAATTGGCATGAGGGTGTTTTGGGTATAGTTGCAAGTCGTTTAGCAAAGCATTTTAACAAGCCTGCCTTTGTTTTTTCAGAATGTGAGCAAAAGGCTAAAGCTAGCGTTAGAAGCGTGGGTAGGATAGATATTTTAAATGTTATAGAACAAGCTAAAGAATTTGTTTTAAGCTATGGTGGACATAAAGGTGCAGCTGGAGTTTTAGTCGAGCTTGAAAAATTTGGTATTTTTAAAAATAAGCTTTATGAAATTTGTCAAAATATCCCTAAAGATGATTTTTACAATACTGATGAGGTTTTAGGTAGTATTGATCCAAATGAAGTTGATTTTGAACTTTTAGAGATATTGGAATTTTTTGAACCTTTTGGGCATAAAAACCCAAGACCATATTTTAAATTTGATAAGCTTTTTGTAAAAAACAAAAAAAGACTTGGTAAAGATGAAAATCATATAAAACTTATTTTAACACAAGGAAATAAGACTTTAGAAGCTTTATTTTTTAACTTTGATTATGAGCCAGAAATTGGTGAAAATATTGATTTTATAGCTAGTATTTCTAAAAATAATTTTAGAGGATTAATCACCCCTCAACTTACTATAAAAGAAATTCTTAGATAATTTATTAACTTATTTGCATAATTTTTATTTATAAATTTGCTATAGCATAAGTACTATAAAGGAGTAAAATGTTAAAAAGGATTTTATTATTAGCAATATTTTTTAATTTTACTTTTGCTTTTGATACAAAAATTTTTATAGGTGATACTTATATACCTGAAAATTTTTATAAATATGATAAAGATTTTAAAATCGCAGCTAGAAAGTATAACATACCCATGGCATTACTTAAAGCCATAGCTTTGACAGAGAATGCAGCTTATGAACATAATATCATTGGTAGAAATAAAAATCAAACAAGAGATTATGGTTTAATGCAAATTAATAGCATTCATTTAAAGCGTTATGGTGTTAGCGAAAAGGAGATTGTAAAAGTTAGTGCAAATATAGACATAGCAGCAAGATTACTTTATGAAATTATACAACGATATGGGTTTAATTGGAATGCTATTGGAAGATATCATTCAGCAAATGATAAATATAAAAATATTTGGCTTGATAAAGTAATGAAAAATTTAGTTGCTATAGTTTTAAAAGATAGTAAAGATCTTTTTGTAATGGAAAAATTTAGAGCTTTTAAATTAGTTTCGCTTTTGATAAATGTTGATAAAGAACAATATAGAATTTTATTAGCAAGCAATAATTAAAACAAGAATTATAAATTTTCTTGTTTTAAAGCCTCTGCTTGATAATAAGCGATTAATGGCTCAATGATTTCATCAAAAAGTCCACCTTCTAAAATCGCATCAAGTCTATATAAAGTAAGATTTATTCTATGATCACTAATTCTATTTTGAGGGAAATTATAAGTGCGTATGCGTTCGCTTCTATCGCCACTTCCAACTTGTGATTTTCTTGCTTGACTTTCTTTAGCTAAGCGTTCTTGTTCTTGCATTTCAAAAAGTCTTGCCTTTAAGACTTTCATGGCACTTTCTTTGTTTTTATGTTGGCTTTTACCATCTTGATTTACTACAACTATACCTGTTGGAATGTGAGTGATTCTTACAGCACTATCTGTGGTATTTACGCTTTGACCACCATGACCGCTACTACGCATTACATCGATTTTTAAATCATTTGGATTGATTTGAATTTCAACATCATCAACTTCAGGCATAATAGCCACTGTAATAGCTGAAGTATGAACTCTACCTTGAGATTCTGTTTCAGGTACTCTTTGAACCCTATGTGTGCCACCTTCGTATTTTAGCCTTGAATAAGCTCCATTTCCTTTGATAAGAATGATGATTTCTTTAAATCCACCTACGCTACCTTCACTTGAGCTGACTATTTCGTATTTATAATCACGATTTTCAGCATAGCGTATATAAGCTTTTACTAAATCCCCAACAAATAAAGAAGCTTCATCGCCACCTGTGCCTGCACGAATTTCTAAAAAGATATTCTTATCATCGTTTGGATCTTTAGGTAATAAAAGAATTTTTAATTTTTCTTCAAGTTGTGGCTTTAAAACTTCGAGATTTTTAAGTTCTTCTTTTGCAAGTTCACCTAGTTCAGGATCAGATAAAAGAAGTTTATTTTCTTCTATATCATCTAAGGTTTTGAGATATTCTTTTGCTTTTTCTACTATGGGTTCTAAATTTTTTTGCTCTTTAGATAGAGCTGTCATTTTAGAAATATCATTAGAGATATTAACATCACTAAGAAGAGTATTTAACTCATCAAAGCGTGCTAAAAAAGGTTTGAGTTTATCAGCTAACATTAATTATGCTAATTTGTTTACCAATAATGCTAATCTGCTAACACGGCGTGATGCAGTTTGTTTTTTCAAAAATCCGCGACTTACCATAGCGTGAATGCTTTTATTAGCTACTTTTAATGCATTTTGTGCAGCTTCTTTATCGTTATTTGCCGCTGCTTCACGAACCGCTTTTGTAATGTTTTTTAATCTTGTTCTATAAAATCTATTTCTTTCAGTTCTTTTGATAGTTTGTCTTGCTCTTTTTTCAGCAGATTTATGGTTTGCCATAATTTTCCTTTTTTATATAAATTAAATTGCTAATTATACAAAATTAAAATTAAATTTTAATTAATTTAAGTATTTTTAAAGTATTAATTTTAATACCTAATATCATTTATTTTTAAAAAATCGCGCAGTTTTTCATACTCGCCATTTTCCAAATAACGATATTTACCAGCTTTTAACATACCAAGATCTAATGCTCCAAATGCCACTCTTTTAAGATCCATCACTTCTAAATCAAAATGTCCAAAAAAGCGTCTTAGCTCCCTATTTTTACCTTCATTAATGATTACTTTTAGTTTCGTATAGCCTCCGCTTGAACCAAAAATTTCAAAGCCTAAAAATGGAGCAAAACTCATTGAGGTTATTTTAGTTTTGGCGTGAGCCCCTTTTTTTTCATTTTGAATTTCTAAGCCATTTTGCATAGCTTCGATGACATTTTTATCTATATTACCTTTTACTTTTAAGTAATATTCTCTTTCTAAATCACTATGCATAAGTGCATCTGCTATTACAGGTGAATCAGTTAGTAAAAGTAATCCCTCGCTTGCAAAGTCAAGTCTTCCTACGCTAAGCCAAGTGCTAAATTGTTTTGGTAAAGTATGATAGATGGTTTTTCTGCCTCTATCATCTTTTTTACTAACTATTTCGCCTTTTTGTTTGTGATAAATGATGACTGAAAATTGTGTTTTTTTATGGAGTTTTTTACCATTGATAAAAACTTTATCCTCAGCATTTACACTATCATTTAGCAAGGCTGTTTTTTTATTGATTTTTACTAAGCCTTGCTTGATTAGCTCATCAGCCTCACGGCGAGAATATTTGCTATTGTGTGAGATGAATTTATTAATTCTCATAATTTTACTTTACATCACAAAAATAGTTGGTACTATGGTTGGATATTTTTTGATTTTTCTAAAAATATGCTTTCTTAGTACTTGTCTAATTTGAGCTTCTAAAACTTTTGGATTATCTAAAATTTCATCTTTTACATTTGGGAAAAATTGACTTAAAACATCACTCATTTCTTTTGAGAATGCTCCATCTTGTTTATCAGCTACCAAGCCATAACTAAATACTCTTGGTTTATTAATTAGTGTTTTACTTGCTTTATCAAGCTGGGCGATGATGACAACTATACCGCTATCTGCTAGTTTTTGTCTATCAATTACCACATCATCTGCGATTTGTTTGTTGATTTGATTATCCACAAAGACTTTTCCTGTTTTAACTGTTTTTACACGTTTGATGTATTTTTGACAAAGCTCTACTTGATCCCCATCACTCATTAAGTAGATGTTTCTTTCAGGTATACCACATTTTAGAGCAGTTTCTTTATGTTTATTGATATGATTATACTCTCCATGCACTGGTAAGAAAAATTTAGGTTTTACTAAAGTTAGCATGAGTTTTTGTTCTTCTATACTAGCATGTCCGCTTACATGAATTTCACTAAATTCTTGATAAGCTACTTTAGCTCCTGCTTTTAAAAGAAAATCAAGTACAGCAGAAACATTTGCTTCATTACCTGGTATTGCTTTAGCTGAAATGATAACTTGATCGCTAGGTTTGATTTTGATAAATTTATGCTCATCAGTTGCCATTCTATATAAAGCACTCATGGTCTCGCCTTGACTTCCTGTAGTGACAATTAGTACTTCGTTGTCTTTGTATTTGCTTACTTCATCAGCGTCAATGAAAATTTTCCTATCAAGTTTGATATAGCCAAGTTCCATAGTAGTATAGAGATTTCTTTCCATAGAACGCCCTATAACACACACTTTTCTGCCGTATTTTAAACCATAACTAATAGCTTGATATACGCGGTGGATATTAGAGCTAAAGGTGCTCATGATTACCCTGCCTTTAGTTTTGGCAAAAATTTGATCAAAAGTAGGTCCTACAGAGCTTTCGCTTTTTGTATAGCCTTCTTTATATGAGTTTGTACTATCACTTAAAAGACAAAGCACACCTTCTTCGCCATATTGAGCTAAACGACTTAAATCCGTTGGATAACCATCAATTGGTGTTTGATCTATTTTAAAATCGCCAGTGTGTATGATGGTTCCTGCTTTAGTTTTAATAGCCAAAGCACAAGCATCGATGATAGAGTGGGTTATGTGAATCCATTCTAAATTAAATTCACCTATTTCATAAATTTGTCTTTTTGTTATAGGTCTAAACCATTTACGCTCAGCCTTTAAACCATGTTCTTCAAATTTATTTGAAATCATACCTAGTGCTAAAGGTGTTGCGTAGATAGGAAATTGAAATTCTTTGAAAAAATACGGTACAGCACCGATATGATCTTCATGAGCATGAGTGATGATGATAGCGCGAATTTTGTTTTTAATCTTTCTTACATAGTCAAAATCAGGTATGATAATATCTACTCCATGCATGGTTCCATCTGGAAAACTCATACCTATATCAACGATAATTGCATCGTTGTTGGTTTCAAAAACAGTGATATTTCCACCGATTTCCCCAAGCCCACCCAAAGGTGTAATACGAATTTTATGTTCGCTTGAGTTGTTGTGTTTTAAAGGGTGAAGTCTTAGCTCGTGCATGATTTTATTAGCTTCTATGCTTTTAGCAAGTTCTATTTGCCATTCTTCATTACCGCTTAATTTAGATGGTAAATTTCTATTTTTTTTCTTTTTCTTTTTTTCTTCGCTAGCTTCAGTTTGAGCATTTTCTACTTTTGTTTCATTTTTAATTTCACTATTTTGCTCTTGATTTTGTGAATCTTTTTTTCTTTTGTTTCTAAATTTATTAAATCTTTTAGTTTTATTTTGTTCTTGAGTTTTGTTTTCTTCGCTCATAGTCATCCTTTAAATAGTCATAAATTTTAAGGTATGAATCAACGCTAATTTCATGAGCTCTTGAGGTAGAAGAGATGTTTAGTGCTTCAAATGCTTTTAGAATTTTTTCTTTTTTATTTTTAAAATTAGATAAGAGTTGTTTTCTAGGATTTTGAAAACAAGCTCTAAGAAATTCTTTAAAAGCTTCTATATTTTCACATTTTTGCTGATAATGAGTAGTTTTTATTAACTTCATTACAGCTGAAGTAACTTTTGGTGGAGGATTAAAGCTTTGTGGTTGTATATCAAAAAGCATTTGTCTTTGGCATATTAATGCACAAAGCACCCCTAAGGCCGAAAAATTACTTTCTTTTTCATTCGCACAAAATTTCTGTGCCACTTCTTTTTGCACCATTACTATAAGCCCAAGGCAATTTTGATCTTCTAGGGCTTTTAAAATCAAATTTGTAGCAATATAATATGGTAAATTTGCTACTAAAAAGTACTCTTTATCGCTTAAACTTCCTTGATCAAAAGCATCACTTGCATTTTGATGAATAAGCTCAAAATTTCCACCTTCAATCTCATTTTGAAATTTTTTATTTAAAATAGGAATCAAATCTTTATCAATCTCATAAGCTCTAATATGAGCTTGTGGAATTTTCAAAAGTTCTTGCGTTAAATCACCTAAGCCAGGCCCAATCTCAACTATATTTTTAGTATCTTTGGGTATGGCTTGGATGATTTTATCTACCACGCTTTTATCACATAAAAAATTTTGCCCAAAATGTTTTTTTGCTTTTATCATAAATTTATTTTATCTAAAAAATATTAATTATAGCATTATTTTAAGCGCTAATTAGATAAAATTTGAATTATTTTTTATAAAGGTTAATTTTTGAAAAATCTTATAGTGTGTGCAGGAGGAAATGAGGATTTTAAATTTGCACAAAGTATAGGCATAGGTTTAGTTAATTCTGCTTTTTATCTAGGTAAAATTTTAAGTCAAGTAAAAACAGATAGAGTGATTTTTATAGGTACATGTGGAATTTACCAAGAAGGAAAAATTTTAGACATTTATGAAAGTTCTAATGCTGCAAATTTAGAATACGCAGATTTATTTGATAGTTTTTATACACCTATAGCAAATGAGATTAGATTAAATGTTTCACATGAAACTATGATTAATTCTTCAAATTATATTTGCAAAGATGAAAATATTGCCCAAGAATTTTTTAAAAAAGGCGTACATATAGAAAATATGGAAGCATACGCTGTGCTTTCTTGTGCAAAAATGCAAGGAATAGAAGGAATTTGTTATTTATGTGCTACAAATTTTTGTAATGAATTTGCACATGAAGATTTTTTTAAAAATCATCAAGAAGCAAAAGAATTATTAAAAGATTTTTTATTAGATAAGAAACTTATATAGGAAAAAAATTGAGTGAATTAAAAAATATATTAGATTTTACTAAAGAAGAATTAGAAAATTTAGTCCAGCCAAAATTTAGAGCAAAGCAAATTTTTGAATGGTTATATAAAAAATATGCAGACGATTTTTTACAAATGTCATCTTTACCAAAAGACTTTAGAGTGTATTTACAAGAAAATTTTCATTTTTCACCTTTAAAATGTGTGAAAGATGAAAAAAGCAAAGATGGTAGTATAAAATATCTTTTTGAGCTTTTAGATGGTAAAAAAATAGAAGCTGTTTTGCTACCTATGAAAGAAGAGCTTGTAGATGAAAATGGAAAAATCATCAAACATGCAAGATATACTATTTGTGTTTCCTCTCAAGTGGGGTGTAAAAGTGGGTGCAGTTTTTGTCTGACTGCTAAAGGCGGTTTGAAAAGAAATTTGACTGCAGGAGAAATAGTAGGACAAATTTTATGGATTAAAAAACATAACAACATACCTTATGAAAGAAGGGTTAATATAGTCTATATGGGTATGGGAGAGCCTTTGGATAATCTTAAAAATGTTTCTAAGGCAGTTAAAATTTTAGCTGATAATGATGCTTTAGCGATAAGCCCTAGAAGACAAACTATAAGCACAAGTGGTTTAGCAAAGCAAATTAAAGAGCTTGGAGAAATGAATTTAGGTGTGCTTTTGGCTATTTCGCTCCATGCTGTAAATGATGAGCTTAGAAGTGAATTAATGCCTATTAATAAAGCTTATAATATAGCAAGCATTATGGAAGCGGTGAGAAATTTTCCTATAGATCAGCGTAAAAGAGTAATGTTTGAATACCTTTTAATTGATGGTATAAATGATAAAATAGAACATGCAAAAGAACTAGTCAAGCTCTTAAATGGTATAAAAGCCAAAGTGAATTTAATACTTTTTAATCCACACGAAGGAAGTTTATATAAAAGACCAAGTGTTGAAAATGCGGTTAAATTTCAAGATTATTTAAGTGCAAAAGGTGTTACTTGTACGATAAGAGAAAGCAAGGGACTTGATATTTCAGCTGCATGCGGACAGCTTAAAGAAAGGCAGAGTAAACAATGACTTTTTTAGATATAGTCCAACTTATTTTTATAAGCATAGTAGTGATCATAGGACTTGGTGGGATTATTTATGTATTAAAAAATGAAGGGAAAAATAATGATAGATAAAAAACAATTGTTAGAAAATCAATTATTTCAAAATAGATATATAAAGCCAAATATTTCTTGGTATTTTTCTCATTTAAATGGTAAAAGAGGAATTGCTAGAATTTTTAAAGTTCCTTATGCTGCTTTGATGAAAAAATTTTATTTGAAAAAATACTTCGAAAAGAGGGTTTTAGAAGGTAAGGTGGATATTCCTTATTTAGAATTAGTTTTAACTACAAGATGTACTTTGCGTTGTGAATCATGTAATAATTTGATGTAGTATTTTTCACCATCAAATCAATATACCTGTACTTTAGAGGGCATTATGGAATCATTAGATCTACTTTTATCTAAAGTAGATTCTATTGCAAGAGTTAGAATTATAGGCGGAGAACCCCTGTTGTTTAAAGATTTACCACAATTGATTGATTATTTAGATGCTCAAAAGAAAATACTAACTTTTTCTTTAGTTACTAATGCAACTATTGATTTTAAAGATGAATTGATGAAAAAGTTAAAAAAATCTAATAAGGTTAGAAAAATTACAATTTCAGACTACAAAAGATCGCCAAATTTAAAAATTCCACTAAAACAAGAAAGCATTCTAAGAAAATTAAAAGAAAATAAAATTCCATTTTCTATGAACTCTAGTGGCGAAAATTCTACTTGGAGTGATCCTGAAAAAATTTATAAACGCGGTAGAAGTAAAGAAGATATAATCAAAAATTATCGTAATTGTCAAATGCCATGTGTAAGTTTGATGACATCTGAGGGCTTAGAAAATAAACAATTAGCACCTAAAGGAGCTATTTTTGTTTGTCCTATATCAAGCTCCTTGTCACGCTTAAAAGGACTTGAAGAATTTAATGGTGATTTTTTAAATTTAGAGGATTCTAAAGAAAGATTTTTTGAATTTTATTCTCAAGATTTTTATAAATCTTGTGATTATTGTAGAGATTATGGTAAACCAGCTAAGCAAATTGCAGTTGCAATCCAAACTGATAAGGTTTTAAAATTAGAAAAAGATTAAGGTAGATTTTTCAAAAATTCACCTTTTATATCTTTTTGAGATTGTATCAAAAATTTTTGATTTTTATATGTAAATTCTAAGCTAAAAGAGTGTAAAAGCAGTCTTTTAGCGCCTGTAATTTGAGCTCTTTTTATATCACTCATTTTTCCATCTAATATTTGCTCTATTTGTGTTTTTTCTAAACCATATAAAGGTTCACCTAAAATTTTATGTTTCACATGAAACAAATGTAATCTTATTTGATGTTGTCTGCCTGTTAGAGGTTTAGCTAAAACTAAACTAGCATCTAAATTTTCAAAATATTCTAAAGTATAAAATTGTGTTAAAGCTTCTTTGCCATTTTCACAAATATGCATCCTAGTTTTTACTGTATCATAGTCTTTAGCTAAATCCATGCTTTTATCTACTATAAATTCTTTTTCAGTTTTTCCTTTTGCTAGAGCAAGATAACTTTTTTGCACTAATCTTTTTTCAAACATAGTTTTTAACTCAATTTGTGCATTTTTATGTTTTGCTATGAGTAAAAGTCCGCTTGTTTCTTTATCTAGTCTATGAGCCACGCAAGCTTTTTCACCCCATAAATGCCAAATTTCATCACAAAGACTATAAGCACAATTGCGCCCATTAGGATGAGTTAGCACTCCACTTGGTTTTTCTACGATGGCAAAATCTTCATTTTCAAAAACTATTTCTAATCCTTTGGGGTTGTTTTCATATACGATTAATTCTACTAAACCATTTAAAAATTTATTTTTTTCTTCTACCAAATTTCCATCACAAAATAATCTTTTTTTATCAATGAGTTTTTGTGCTTCACGCATAGAAATTTTTAACTCTTCCATAAGTAGTCTAAATGCCTTTTTTCCATTATTTGCTAGTTTCTTTTTTATATATGCCATTTAATAACTTTCTTAGGTAATTTATAATAAAATTCAAGCTATTTTTTCATAAAAAATTATATAAAAAAAGGTCTTGAAAATGGTTGAAAGATATAGTAGAGAAATCATGGCTAAAAAATGGGACATGCAAGCAAAATATGATACATGGCTAAAAGTAGAATTAGCTGCTGTGAAAGCATGGAATAAACTTGGTCTTATTAAAGACGATGATTGTGAAAAAATTATAAAAAATGCAAAATTTGATATAGCAAGAATAGATGAAATAGAAAAAACTACCAAACATGATGTTATCGCTTTTTTAACTAGTGTAAGTGAAAGCTTAGGCGAGGAAAGTCGTTTTGTACATTATGCAATGACAAGTTCAGATTGTATTGATACCGCAGTTGCTTTGCAGATTAAAGATAGTTTAGAACTAATCTTGCAAGATTTAGATCAAGTTTTAGCAGCGATTAAAACAAGAGCATATGAGCATAAAAATACCTTAATGGTAGGAAGGAGTCATGGAATTCATGGAGAGCCTATAACTTTTGGTTTAGTTTTGGCTATTTGGTATGATTCGCTAGTTCATGCAAAAGATTTAATTATTCATGCAAAAGAAGTGATTAGCTATGGAAAAATCAGTGGTGCTATGGGAAATTTTGCTCATGCTCCACTTGAATTTGAAGAAGAAGTTTGTAAAAATTTAGATCTTAAACCAGCACCAGTTTCAAACCAAGTTATACAAAGAGATCGTTACGCACAAGTTATCTCGGCTTTAGCTATTTTAGCTTCAAGTTGTGAGCAAATTGCTGTTGCTATCCGCCATTTTCAAAGAACAGAAGTATATGAAGCTGAAGAATATTTTTCTCAAGGACAAAAAGGAAGTTCAGCTATGCCTCATAAAAGAAATCCTGTTTTGAGTGAAAATATTACTGGTCTTTGCAGGATGATAAGAGCTTATGTAACACCTGCTTTAGAAAATGTAGCATTATGGCATGAAAGAGATATATCACATTCTAGTGTAGAAAGATTTGTATTACCTGATGCTTTTATCACGACTGATTTTATGCTTTCAAGATTATGCGGTGTGGTAGAAAAGCTTTTGGTATATCCAGAAAATATGATGAAAAATTTAAATTTAACTGGAGGGCTTGTATTTTCTCAAAGAGTATTGCTTGAACTTCCATTTAAAGGTATAAGCAGAGAAGAAGCTTACAAGATTGTTCAAAGAAATGCTATGAAAGTTTGGGCTGATTTACAAAATGGTAAGCCTGCTTTAAATGAAAAAGGCGAGAGTTTGTTTTTATTAGCTTTATTAGCTGATGAGGATTTGAAAAATTCTTTAAGTGAAGCAGATATTAGAAATTGCTTTGATTATAACTACTATACTAAAAATGTAGATAAAATTTTTGAAAGAACTTTTAAATAATAAACTAGGGGTTGTGAGTGAAAGTATTAAAAAGAAATGGAAGAACTGAAGAGTTAGATGTTTCTAAGATTAAAAAATATACTACCGACGCGGTGGCAAATTTAGAAAATGTAAGTCAAAGTGAGCTTGAAGTAGATGCAAAAATTCAATTTCGTGATGGTATAACAACAGAAGAAATCCAACAAACTCTTATAAAAACAGCAGTAGATAAAATAGATATTGATAGACCTAATTGGACCTTTGTTGCCGCAAGATTATTTTTGTATGATTTATATAAAAAAGTAAGTGGTTATAATGGGTATAAGCATTTAAGAGAATACCTTGAAAAAGGCGAAAAAGAAGGTAGGATTTTAATCGGCCTAAAAGAAAAATATGATTTAGATGATCTTAATGCTTATATCAAGCCAGAGCGTGATTTGCAATTTACTTATCTTGGTATAAAAACTTTGTATGATAGGTATTTGATTAAAGATTCTAAAGGTATGCCTATAGAATTACCACAACAAATGTTTATGGCTATTGCGATGTTTTTAGCACAAAATGAATTAGATTCTCAAACTTGGGCTAAAAAATTTTATGATTTGATCTCAACTTTTGAAGTAATGCTTGCAACTCCAACCCTTTCAAATGCAAGAACTACAAGACACCAATTAAGCTCATGTTATATAGGAAGCACACCTGATAATATAGAAGGGATTTTTGATTCCTATCAAGAAATGGCACTCTTATCTAAATTTGGCGGTGGCATAGGCTGGGATTGGTCTAAGGTGCGTGCTATGGGTGGAAGTATAGATGGGCATAAAAACGCAGCAGGCGGGATCATACCATTTTTAAAAATCACTAATGACATAGCCGTTGCTGTTGATCAACTTGGTACTAGAAAAGGGGCGATTGCTGTATATATCGAACCTTGGCATATGGATATTAATGACTTTTTAGATTTGCGTAAAAATTCTGGCGAAGAAAGAAGAAGAGCGCATGAACTTTTCCCTGCTTTGTGGACTAATGATTTGTTCATGAAAAGAGTAAGGGCAAATGGTAAATGGACGCTTTTTGATCCTGCTGATACAGCAAGTTTATGCGATTTATACGGTGAAGAATTTGAAAAAAAATACGAAGAATTTGAAAAAGATGAAAGCATAGCTAAAGAAATTATAGATGCAAAAGAGCTTTGGAAAAAAATACTTTTATCTTATTTTGAAACAGGTATGCCATTTTTATGTTTTAAAGATAGTGCAAACAAAACAAATCCAAATTCCCACGCAGGAATTATAAGAAGTTCAAATTTATGTACAGAAATTTTTCAAAATACAGATCCAAACTATTATCAAATTAAAATCGTATTTGATGATAAAACAGAGCTTCATTTAGACGAGGATGAAGAGCTTACAATAGATGGAGGGTATAAAAAACTTGCTAAGAAAGTTTCTACTTTAGATAGTATCAATGGTAAAAAAGTTTACATAGTAGAAAAATATAAAAACGAAGGAAAAACAGCAGTTTGCAATCTAGCAAGTATAAACTTAAGTAAAATCAACACTAAAGAAGATATCCAAAGAATAGTACCAACAGCGATAAGAATGCTTGATAATGTGATTGATTTGAATTTTTATCCCCATGTAAAGGTTAAAAATACCAACTTAAAATCACGCGCTATAGGACTTGGTGTAATGGGTGAAGCGCAAATGTTGGCTGAAGCTCAAATTTATTGGGGTTCTAATGAGCATTTTGAAAAAATTGATCGTATTATGGAGATGATTAGCTATGAGGCTATTTTAGCTAGCTCAAATTTAGCCTTAGAAAAAGGAAGCTATCCTGACTTTGAAGGATCAAACTGGAGTAAAGGTATAGTGCCAATTGATGTAGCAAATGAAAATGCTAAAAAACTTACCGCAAGTGAAGGTTTGTTTGATCAAAGCGAGTGTGATTGGGAAAAATTAAGAGAAAAACTAAAAAGAGATGGCATAAGAAATGGTTATTTAATGGCTATAGCGCCAACTTCTTCTATCTCGATTTTAGTGGGTACTACTCAAACAATTGAGCCTGTATATAAAAGAAAATGGTTTGAGCAAAACTTAAGTGGTATGATACCAACTGTGGTGCCAAATTTAAGCGCTAATACTTGGCAGTATTATACTCCTGCTTATGAGCTTGATCAAAAAATCTTAGTAAAAGCAGCAGCGATTCGTGGTAAATGGATTGATCAAGGTCAATCATTAAATATCTTTGTTTCTTTAGATAAAGCAAGCGGTGGATATTTAAATGAAATTTATCAACTTGCTTGGGAATTAGGTGTTAAATCAACTTACTATCTAAGAAGCGAAAGTCCTGATAGTCAAAAAGTAAATGATGATGTGGTTGATAGAACTATAGAATGTGAAGGTTGTCAATAAAAATGGAGAAACAAAATGTATGCAAAAAACTCACTACCGGAGCTTACGCTTAGGGGTATAATACTAGGAAGTATTTTAACGATTATTTTTACTGCCTCAAATGTATATTTGGGGCTTAAAGTTGGTCTTACTTTTTCTACTTCTATTCCTGCTGTTGTAATTGCAATGGCTGTTTTAAAAATCTTTAAAGATTCTAATATTTTAGAAAATAATATGGTTCAAACTCAAGTTTCAGCTGCAGGTACGCTCTCGGCTGTGATTTTTGTTATACCGGGCCTTTTTATATGTGGGTATTGGTTTGAATTTCCACTTTGGCTTACCTTTATGCTCTGTCTTTGCGGAGGTGGATTAGGCGTGCTTTTTACTATACCTTTGCGTAGAGCTATGGTAGTAGAGAGTAAATTGGCTTATCCTGAAGGAAGGGCTGCTGCTGAAATTTTAAAAGTGGCTAATAAAGATCAAGCTGATAAAAAAGGAAAGGTAGGCTTAAAAGAAATCACAGTTGGTGTAGTATTAGCTTCTATTGTAAGCCTTTTTTCAAGCGGCTTTAAACTACTTTCAAGTGGAAGTAGTTTTGCATTTATTTGGCAAAAAATGACTTTTGGATTTTCTATGGGCTATTCAGTGGCACTTTTGGGTGCTGGATACTTAGTAGGTATAGCCGGAGGTGTTGCATTGCTTGTGGGTATGGTGCTTGCTTGGATGGTTTTTGTGCCATATTTTTCTGCTAAAGAAAGTTTTGATGTAAGCTTAAGTGCACTTGATATAGCTAATCAAATTTGGGCTCAAAAAGTACGCTTAATAGGTACAGGAGCTATTGCCATAGCAGCATTATGGACTTTAATAGAACTTGCAAAGCCTGTATATGATGGTATGAAAAATATGCTTAAAAAAACCTCATTAAACCTCTCACAAGATCCTAAAGATATGGATTTATCTTTAAAAGCTATACTAGGTTTATTTGTGCTTATGTGTATAGGTTTGTTTATTTCATTTTATGCTTTTGTGGCTGATTCAAATTTAGCAAGTGGCTATCAAATTCTTTTTGCTTTGGTAGGAACTTTAGTAGCTATTTTTATAGGCTTTTTTGTAGCTTCTGCTTGTGGATATATGGCAGGTTTAGTGGGTTCATCATCTTCTCCTATTTCAGGTATAGGACTAATTGGGATTATGATTTCTTCTTTGATTATTTTACTTTTGGGTTATCAAGTAGATTTATTTAGTGATCCTTTGATGTCTAAATTTGCTATTGCTTTTGCTATATTTACTACCAGTGTTATTTTGGCAACTGCTGCTATTTCTAATGATAATTTACAAGATTTAAAAACTGGTTATTTAGTAGGTGCAACTCCTTGGAAACAACAAGTTTCTTTGATTATAGGTTGTGTGTTTGGAGCTTTAGCTATAGCTCCTGTTTTAAATTTGTTATACCAAGCTTATGGTTTTGTGGGTGCAATGCCAAGAGAAGGAATGGATGAGGCAAATGCACTTGCTGCACCACAAGCAAATTTAATGAGCACTATAGCTCAAGGTATTTTTAACGCCAACATTGATTGGAGTTATATTATAGCAGGAGCTTTTGTGGGTGTTGGTATAATCATTGTAGATCGTTTATTAAGAAAGAAAAATATGTCTTTACCACCTTTAGCTGTGGGTATAGGTATATATTTACCACCTGCTGTTAATATGCCTTTGTTTGTAGGTGGATTATTGGCATATTTAATTAAAAAGCGTTTGGATCAAAGATATGCTAAAAATGCTCATAAAAAAGAACTTATTCAAGAGCATGAGCAAAAAGGAACCTTATTTGCCTCTGGTTTGATAGTGGGTGAGAGTATATTTGGAGTATTAATAGCTGGTTTAACTGTGCTTTCTATTAGTAGAGGTGGAGCTGAAGATCCGCTTGCTATTGCAACTTCATTTAAAGATGATGGGATTATAGGTTTTGTAGTATTTATAGCGATTATGCTAATTTTTGCAAGAAGAGTGCTTAAAAAATGAATTTAGATTATTATTATGCTTTGATTTTAGGAATCATTGAGGGTCTGACAGAATTTTTACCTGTTTCGTCTACTGGGCATATGATCTTGGGTGCTGAAATTTTGGGTTTAAATATAGATGATTTTTGGAGAAGTTTTTTTATTATCATTCAGCTTGGTTCTATACTAGCGGTGATTTTTATTTTTAAAGAAAAACTAACTCAAAAACTTGATATTTGGTTAAAACTTGCTGTGGGCTTTTTGCCTGCAGGTGGGGTGGGTTTTATAGCATATAAGTTTTTAAAAGAAATATTTAATGGCTATACCGTGGCTACTATGTTAATCATTGGTGGGATTGTTTTTATCATCATAGAACTTAAACATAGAAAAAAAGATTATACAATCCACTCTTTAGATGAGGTAAGTTATAAACAAGCTTTTTTGATAGGTTTAACTCAAGCTCTTGCTATTATACCAGGTACTTCAAGAAGTGGAGCAAGTATCATAGGTGGGTTATTGCTCGGACTTGATCGCAAAGTTGCTTCTGAATTTTCATTTTTGCTTGCAATTCCTACTATGATTATAGCAACAGCTTATAGCATTTATAAAGAACCACAAGTTCTAAGCAATATGAATAATTTCATTCCTTTAGCCATAGGTTTTATAACAGCTTTTGTAGTGGCTTTTATAGTAATTAAAATATTTTTAAAATTAATTAGCAAAATAAACTTCATACCTTTTGGAATTTATAGGATAATTTTAGGTTTTGTATTTTTATACCTTTTTATGAGTGGTACTTTAGATATATCAAGAACAGGTGTTTGAAATATAAAAATATCCTTTATTTAAAAAAAGTTTAAGTTTTTCATAGCTAAAATTAGTCTTATATTTTAATTTAAGCTCACAAGGTTAGTGAGTGTTAAGGGTAGAAATGACAAAAGATATAATTGCATATGCAAATAATGAAACTTTGGTAGATACTCAAAGTTTTAACAATGACACGAATTTAACTCCGATTTATTTTGATAATTCTAAAGAAAGTTTAGAAGTTATCCGCCACTCTTGTGCGCATTTAATGGCTCAAGCGATTAAAAGTCTATATCCAGAGGCTAAATTTTTCGTAGGACCTGTGATAGAAGATGGGTTTTATTATGATTTTAGAGTTGATAGTAAGATTTCAGAAGAAGACTTAAGCAAAATCGAAAAGAAAATGAAAGAACTAGCAGAGGCAAAGCTAGACATCACAAAATATGAACTCTCAAAGACTGAGGTTAAAGAAAAATTTGCTAATGATGATTTAAAACAAGAAGTTTTACTAAGAATTCCTGATGGAAAAGTAAGTATTTATAAGCAAGGCGAATTTGAAGATTTATGCCGCGGACCTCATGTACCAAATACTAGATATTTAAGATTTTTCAAGCTTACTCGTGTAGCGGGAGCGTATTTGGGTGGTGATGAAAAAAGAGAAATGCTCACAAGAATTTATGGTACTGCCTTTGCAGATAAAGAAAGTTTAAATGAATACTTAAAAATCATTGAAGAAGCTAAAAAAAGAGATCATAGAAAACTTGGTAATGAAATGAAGCTTTTTGCCTTTGATGATGAAATAGGCGGTGGGCTTCCTATATGGCTTAGCAATGGTGCAAAATTAAGAAGTAAATTAGAGCATTTATTATACAAAGCACATAGATTAAGAGGTTATGAGCCTGTGCGTGGGCCTGAGCTTTTAAAAGCTGATGCGTGGAAAATTAGTGGGCATTATGCAAACTATAAAGAAAATATGTATTTTACGCAAATTGATGAGCAAGAATACGGCATTAAGCCGATGAATTGTGTAGGACATATTAAAATTTATCAAAGTGATGTTAGAAGTTATCGCGATTTACCTTTGAAGTTTTTTGAATACGGCGTGGTGCACCGCCATGAAAAAAGTGGAGTTTTACACGGACTTTTTAGGGTAAGAGAATTTACCCAAGATGATGCGCATATTTTTTGTATGCCAAGTCAGATAAAAGAACAAGTTTTAGAAATTTTAAGCTTTGTTGATACTTTGATGAAAGCTTTTGAATTTGATTATGAGATGGAAATTTCAACGCGCCCAGCAAAAGCAATAGGTGATGATGAAATTTGGGACATAGCTACAAAGGCTTTAAAAGAAGCTTTAGATGAACAAGGTTTAAAATATGGCATTGATGAGGGCGGTGGAGCTTTCTATGGCCCAAAAATCGATATTAAAATTACTGATGCGCTAAAAAGAAAATGGCAGTGCGGAACTATACAAGTAGATTTTAACTTACCAAGCCGTTTTAAACTCGAATACACAGACGCAGATAATGAGAAAAAACAACCTGTAATGCTTCACCGTGCTATTTTGGGTTCTTTTGAAAGATTTATAGGAATTTTAGTAGAGCATTGTGCGGGTGAGTTGCCATTTTTTATAGCACCAACTCAAGTAGCTATAGTGCCTATTTCGCAAAATCATCATGAGTATGCAAAAGAAATAGCAAGAAAACTTTTAGAACTTGGCATTGATAGTGAAGTGTATAATAAAAATGAAAGCTTAAATAAAAAAATCCGCACAGCCGAAAAAGCACATGTGCCTATGATACTTGTTTTAGGCGATGAAGAAGTAGCAAACAAAAGTGTGGCTTTAAGAGATAGAAGAGCAAAAGAACAAAAAACAATGACTTTAGATGAATTTATAACCCTAACAAAGGAGAAATTAAGTGAGGTACGCTTTTGAGTAAAGAAAAAGAAGTATTGCTAAATGAAGAAATTCAAGCAGATGAGATCAGATGTATAGGTGATGATGGCAAGGTTTATGGCATTATTAGTAGTGATGAAGCACTAGATATAGCAAATAGACTAGGGCTTGATTTGGTGATGATAGCCCCTGAAGCCAAACCACCTGTATGTAAGATAATGGATTATGGAAAATTCCGTTATCAACAAGAAAAGAAACAAAAAGAAGCAAAGAAAAAACAAAAAGTTATTGATATAAAAGAAATCAAACTTTCTGTGAAAATCGCTCAAAATGACATTAATTATAAAGTCAAACATGCAAGCGAGTTTTTAGAGCAAGGCAAGCATGTGAAATTTAGAGTGTTTTTAAAAGGTCGTGAGATGGGCTCTCCTGAAGCAGGGGTAGCTTTGCTTGAAAAAATTTGGCAAATGGTTGAAGATATAGCAGATAGAGACAAAGAGCCTTTACTCGAAGGACGCTATGTAAATATGCTAGTAACTCCTAAAAAGAAAAAATAATCACAAGCCTTTTTGAGGCTTGTATTTTAAACTTATGCTAGAAGAAAATCCGCAATTTTTAAAAGAACAAATCATAACTTATCTTGGTAATAAAAGATCTTTGCTCGAGTTTTTAAATCAAGGCTTTAAATTCGCACAAAATGAGCTTAAAAAAGATAAATTTAGTTTTTGTGATGTATTTAGTGGCTCTGGGGTAGTTTCGCGTTTTGTGAAGCCTTATACGAGTTTTATCATGGCAAATGATTTGGAAGATTATTCTAAAATCATCAATGAGTGTTATTTAAGCAATCAAAACGCGAAATTTTTACAAGAATTACAAAAACATTATGCTTTTTTAACTTCTGATTTAAAACTCAAAAAAGGCTTTATAAGCAAGCTTTATGCACCAAATGATGATGAGTATATCCAAAAGAATGAAAGAGTTTTCTACACGCTTAAAAATGCGATGTATTTAGACTCTATGCGAGAAAAAATTTCAAGCTTGCCAAGTAATATACAAAAATACTTTATCGCACCGCTTATCTATGAAGCAAGTGTGCATGCAAATACAAGCGGGGTTTTTAAAGGTTTTTATAAAGATAAAAATGGAGTGGGAAAATTTGGAGGAAATGGAGCAAACGCACTTAGTCGTATAAAGGGCGATATAGCTTTAAAAATGCCTATTTTTTCAAATTTTACTTGTGAATATGAGGTTTTTCAAAAAGATGCAAATGTTTTAGCTAAAGAGCTTGATAGCTTTGATGTGGCGTATTTAGACCCACCTTATAATCAACACCCTTATGGATCAAATTATTTTATGTTAAATTTAATCGCTAATTATAAAAAGCCAAAGGAAATCTCAAAGGTTTCTGGTATACCAAAAGACTGGAACCGCAGTGCTTTTAACAAAGAAAAAAAAGCTGAAGATGCTTTGTTTGATTTGATAAATGATTTAAAAGCCAAGATTGTATTGCTTTCTTATAATTGTGAGGGTTTTGTAAAAAAAGAAAATTTCACAAAAAGACTTCAAAGTCTTGGAGAATGTTTTGTGCTTGAGCAAAAGTATAATGCCTTTAGAGCTAGTAGAAACCTTTCTAAACGCTCTATGCATATACAAGAACAACTTTATGTATTAAAAAAACGTTAATCTTGCATGTATGTATTTAACTGCTCAAAAAGTTTTTCTTTTAAAGCGATAGGCTTGTTTATTTTAATATATGGTATCCAATATCTTATTAAATTTAAAAGCTCATCATCATAGGTATAAAATGCCTTGATGTAAATAAAATTCTCATCCTCATCTATAAATTCGTATTTAGTAAGGGCATTTTTTCTTAAGAAATATTCTTTAGCTTTTTTATCAAGTTTTAAAATAGCTTCTTTGTTTTCTTTACTAATCCAGTTGCTTTGATCTTTTTGAATTTGTTTTAAAAACTCTTCTTTTGGGGTAAAAATTTCTTTTTTTTCCACTCTTAGTTGTGTGATTTTAGAAAAAGCAAAGGTTTTTAAAGTATTGTTTTCATCTGCTAAAAGATACCATATGTGATCAATATTGATGAGTTTGTATGGATTGGCTTTTCTGCATTTTTCTTTGTAGTGAAAACTAATGGGGTATTTTGCTATGATAGCTGCACTTAGTTCCTCAAAAACTTCTCTATCAAGTGTTTCATAGCTTTTGGTTTTGATTAAAAGGGCTTTATTGATTTTTTCATTAAGCAAGTCGTTTAAAAACTCTTTATCTAAACTAGGATAAAGCCTACCTATACCGCTTAAAATAGCAAAATTTTGTATATCTTTAAAGCTTAATTTTCCTAAAACATAGCCTTCTAAAAAGTATTTTCCACTTTCTTTTTTTATAGGGATAAAAGCAAGGCGCTCATGCAAGTCTCTTTGTATGGTGCGAATACTGACATTAAATTCTTGTGCAAGCTCTTCTAAGCTAAAACGCTCGCCATTGTTTAAACACTGCAGTATAGAAACTAAACGCGTAGAAAGCTTGTCTTTTTCCATATACAACCTTTTTTTGTTTATTTTAGCAAATCTTTGATGTTTTGTTTGATTGTTTTTGGATCATTTTCATAGGTAGTTAAAAGCTCTTGAATAAGCTTTAAAAAATCATTAAAATCATCAGGATTTTCTTTTTTAAATTTAAGTACTCTATCTAGGATGATAAAAGCGGCTTCTGTTTTGTCATTTTCTTTTTCATAAAGCTCTTTTAGCTCTAAAGCAAACTTAGTGTAAGTATAAGCTTGCTTTGGCTTTGAGATGATATCAAAGATGTTTGATTTATAGCTAAAAAGCAATGAAAAAAGTTGGGGTAGTTTGTTTAGCATGGTTTATTGTATATATTGCAATAAAATTGCTATTATTGCAATCCCCAAAGATGTAATAGAAACTATTTTTAATATATTATTATCTAATAGATTTTCGTGTTTTTTTATTACAGTTTTTATATTTTCCAATTCCTGCATAATATCTTTCGATAAATTTGCTATTTGGTTTTCATATTTTTGCATAAATTCATTTTGTTGCATTGATAAATTGTCGATTTTTTTTGAAGATAATAGTAAATCTTTATTAAGTGAGTTTATTTTATTTTCTTGTAACTCAATAGTTTCGGTGAAGTTTTTTTGTTGTTGTTTAATTAGATTTACTTCATCTTCATTTTTTTCTATTTTTATTTGAATTTCTTGAAAATGTTTTGTATGATCTTGCATTTGATTTATTACAATATCTGTAAGTTCATTATATATTTCTAAAATTTCATTTGTATCATAAGATAATTCTGTAATGCTAGTCCTATAATTTTCATTTGTTTTGGAAATTATTAATTGTAGATCGTTGATTGTGTCATTTATAAATTCTATGCTATAACATGTGAGTTTTATAACTTCTTGAATTAAATCATTTTGTGCTTCAATAGCCTCTATATTCATCATGTTTAATTCTATTAGAATATTTATTTTTTTAATCTCTTCACTATCAATAAAAATTCCAGCAAAAGGTATATTTTTTGCCATATTTTCCAAAAAAGTATTTTTAGTATTTTTAGCTAATTTTGCAACTTTTTTTGCCTCTATGATTTTTTTAGAAGCTTTGTGAATTTTATTATTAAGTATGTTAGCTACTTCTTGCGAATTTGCATTTTTATTAGGTGTATTTGTTTTTGTTAAACATTCATGTGAATTTATTATACTAATTTTATGTTTACTTTTACTATAACTAATCATGCAATTCCTTTAGATCAAGAATCTTTTTCTTCAGATTAGATATTTTAGTTTTTCTTTCCTCGTCCATCTTTTTATAAGTATTTAGCTCTTGAGTGAGATTGTTTTGTAGTATTAAATTCTTTTCTTTTATAGAATTTATTGCATGTGTTAAAAAAATATATGCATCATCTAGCATAAGCCATGTTTGAGCTATTTTACAATTTAAAATAACACCACTTTGAGTAACAAGCTGTAATCGTAAATTTCCTATTTTGGAGTTGTTTTTCCATTTATCCATATAAAAAACAACAATAGTGCTAACAATAGCTCCAAAAGCAGCACTTATACTTAATGAAATTGCATCACCTATAGTTTCACTCGTAAATGGTATAGGTAAAGATAATAAAACATTAAGCCCAGGTATAGTTATAAGCCATTTATTTATCGCCTCACTTCCTAGCATTGTGAGTGAGGCGATAATACCTGCTGTAAAAATTTTAGCGGCCTCAAAATATATATCTTCTTTAGGCATATCTTTTGGAGGATTTATAATAATTTTTATCGCATTATATAAAGAAGTAAAGCCAGCACGAATAACTTGAACTATTCTTTTTAAAGTTGTAAATATAGTATTTATAGCAAATACAACTAAATTAGATAAAAATGCTTGAATTCCTGCCTCTAAAGAACTTGCAAAAATATTTTTCCATTTCTTTTTGATATCATCCCAAATGTAATGGATTCTATCTTTAAATCTTTTGAATATATCACTAAAACTCTCGTTTCCAAATTCTTTAAATGTTTTTCTAATTTCTATCATTAAGCTTTTGAAAAAGTCTCTTAAAATCATTCCAAGTGCTGAATATACAATCATTTTTGTAGAGTCTTTAGCTCCGGTTATCAAAGCTTCTTTGTAAGGTTTTAGGCTTGTATAGTAAATTTTATCAATTTCACTATCAATATATTTTTTTTGATGATTATATTCTTCTATAAATTTTTCACCATCAATTTTACATTGCATATCTAATAATCTTTCTATATTTTTTTGATCTTTTAAGGATAGTTTTCCATTTTTTATTTCTTTTTCGGTTAATATTTGTATCTGTCCTTCTAATTTCTCTAAAGTTTTTGTTGCGCTATTATCTCTTTTAAAATTATTTATCTTAGCATCTGTTTTTTTTAGATTTTGAGGTGTATTAGCTAAAGATACACCATCAGCATTAGCTAAAATTCTTGCACGATCTTCATGAATTTCTTTGGCTGAAACAACATGATCTAGCTGAGTATTGTCTTTTGGCTTAATCATCTTTCCAGTTGCATAATCATATAATCTTCCCTCTTCTATTTCTTTTTTTAGTTTATTATTTATTTTATTGTATTCCCCATTATGATATTTTTTTGAACAGTATTTTTCACGTTTTTCATATTGTTGCTTATCGTTTTCGTTGGCATATATATCTTTCCTGGCATTATGTGTGGTGCTTACATTACCACCGTCTTGAGAATCTAGAACAATAGCAGCCAATCCAAAATGACTTGTTATAGCATCAAGTGCGTTTTGGGTGCATTGCTCAAAAAGTTTTTTACTTTGCTCTTTTGGTAGTTGTGTTTCTATGTTTTTTAGTTCTTGCAAGGCTTCTTCTAAGTTTTGATTTATATTAATTTTAAGTTGTTCTCTTTGTGATATCTCTTTCAAATCATTTTCTAAAAGTTCATAATCGTTTATAAGTTCTTTATTATCTATCATAGTGGTCTCTTTTATAATAGTTTTTGGTTGTTTTGTTTCATATTATAACTTTGTCGTAGATATGCTATTTGAATAACAGCTGGTATAGTTACTCTATAAGCAGGTCCTGCTATATCTATTGCAGTCCACATCCCTGTTATTGCCCATCCAATAGGACCAACAAAAATACTCATCGCTTTTGTTAAACTCACATTAACTACAGCTGACAATCCTCTGCCTAAAATTAATTTTGATATGGCATTTGCAACAATAACTATTAATTGATAGCTTTTGAAACCACCTTGTTTTATTAAAAATTGCATTGCTGCCATTGTAGATTGTTTTGTAAAAGTTGATAAATTTAAATTTAATTCTTGAGAAATTTCCTTGATTTGCTCTTTGCTCATTTGGTCTAAAGAATTTTCTAAAATTTTCATAAAAAGATTTATTTCTATTATCTCTGTATCGGAATTTTTATTATAATTAACTTTAAGTTTATCGGCTACATCGCATAAAATTTCTTTATAAAGTACACCTTTTCCCATTCTTAAGATATTTGCAAAGGTGTTTCCCCCAAAACACTGAAACTCATCTAAAATTAAATCTAAATACTGTTTGTGATCAGGATAGAATTTTTTATACAACTCATTTACTGTTATTAATTCCGTAAATCTTGTAGTATTATCTTTATCATGTGTGAGAATACTAACAAAATCATTTAATTCTTCGCTACTTAAGTTTCTCAAAAATTCCAAATCTTTGTCATATCTATATGCCATCTTTTTCCTTTCAATTTAAATTTTTATTATATCAATACCCCCCCCCCGTATTGTCAAGGTTTTTAGTATTGTTTACTTTTAATTATCCTTGCAAGTACTACTACGCCTGCTAAAATTAGCACATAAGAAACTGCTACATTTATAATTCCGTATTTTTCTATTAAAAATAAACTTGGTAATATAACGCACCACACTACAAACAAAAATAAAGCCCAAAAAGTACCACAAACTATAGCCCATATAGCAGTAGCTATCATAACTATAATACCAATTACTATTGCCATTTGACTCCTTTATTGGATTTTATAAAATTAATAAAATCATATTAAATCCTTGTGACAGGTTGTGTCATAAAAATTTAATTTTTCTAAAGCATAGTTATAGTAAAATGATAGCTTTCTTTTATGAAAAAATTTATCCAAAGGATACACATGCCAAAAATGAAAAGCGTTAAAAGTGCTGTTAAACGCTTCAAAGTAGGTAAAAATAAAATCAAAAGAGGTGCTGCTTATAGAAGCCACATTTTGACTAAAAAACCTGCTAAAAGAATGCGTGATCTTCGCACTTCTAAGTATGTTCACTCAACCAATGTTAAAGCGGTTGAAAAAATGTTAGGAATTTAAGCTCGCTTAAATTTAGTTTTTGACGAAAGTCATTCAAGCTCCCCTTATTTTAAAGGGCAAGATTCGTTTAACGAACGCCAATTTGTGAAAGGATAAATATGGCAAGAGTAAAAACAGGTGTTGTAAGACGCCGCAGACATAAAAAAGTTTTAAAACTTGCGCGTGGTTTTTATAGTGGTCGCCGCAAACACTTTAGAAAAGCTAAAGAACAATTAGAAAGAAGTTTGGTTTATGCGTATCGTGATAGACGCCGCAAAAAACGTGATTTCCGTCGTCTTTGGATAGTGCGTATCAATGCAGCTTGCAGACTAAATGATATTAGTTATTCAAGATTTATAAATGGTCTTAAAAAAGCAGGTATTGAGCTTGATAGAAAAATCTTAGCTGATTTAGCGATGAATGACGCAGCTGCTTTTGCTAAAATCGCAGATGCTGCTAAAAAAGCACTTTAATCTTACTGCAAGGCTTTTTAGCTTTGCTTTTCTCTTTACTTTCCTTTTAAATTCTCTTTTTGCAAAAGATATTTTGCTTTTTAAAGTTTATGATGAAAAAGCATTTAAAGATGTAAATTTAAGCCATTATCTCATGAGTGAAAAACTCGATGGTATAAGAGGTCTTTGGAATGGTAAGTCTATGCAAACAAGAGCAGGAAATACTATAAAACTTCCTTTATTTTTCACAAAAAACTTTCCTAAATTTGAATTAGATGGAGAACTTTGGATAAAAAGAGCTTCTTTTGAAGAAATTTCATCTTTAATACGCCAAGAAAATCCCGATGAAAAACTTTGGCAAAAAGTAAGTTATAATGTCTTTGATGTGCCAAATGCTTGTGAGGAATTTAAGCTTGATCCTTGTACCTTAGAAGCAAGATTAGAAGTTTTGAAAAAGTATTTGGCTAAAAACTCAAATGATTATATAAAAATTATTCCACAAATTTCCATTAAAGATAAAAATCATTTAGAACAATTTTATCAAGATATCATTTCGCATAAAGGTGAGGGTGTGATCATAAGATTAAACAACGCACCTTATGAAAAGAAAAGATCAAACAATGCTTACAAATTAAAACCTTTTGATGATACAGAATGTGTTGTAAAAAAGCATTTAGAAGGTAAAGGAAAATTTGAAGGTAAAATGGGATCTTTACTTTGTGAAGCAATGATTGAGGGTAAAAAAGTGAGTTTTAAAATAGGCTCAGGTTTTAAAGATAAAGATCGTATAAATCCTCCTGCTATAGGATCAATCATCACTTATAAATACAATGGTTTTACAAAAAATGGCACTCCAAGATTTGCTACTTATTTAAGAACGAGAGAAAATTTTTAAAGCATTAATTCCTAAATATATAGCAAAAGCAATACATGAGATCATAATGATACTAGCACCACTTGAGATATTAAAATAATAACTCACCATCAAACCACTTAAGCAAAAACATAAACTCAAAATACTTGAATAAATCATCATCCAACCAAGTTTTTTACTAATACCTTCTGCTATAAAGCTTGGTATGCTTAATAAAGCCATGGCTAAAATTAATCCCACAAGTCTAATACCAATAACTACGCACAAGCTTATCATAAAAATCAAAAGATAATAAAATAAATTAGTGTTAATCCCTCTAGTTTGAGCAAATTCGCTATCAAAGCTTATGATTTCAAATTGTCTATAAAAGCATAATAAAATAATGATAAAAATGATATCTGCGCCAAGCATAAGCCAAATGTCTTCATTAGAAACGGTTAATATATTGCCAAATAAATATGCCATTAAGTCGTTATTGTATTTTGGGCTTAAGTCTATAAGTATGATTCCTATAGCCATACCAAACGCCCATATGACAGCTATAATGCTATCGCTTCTGTTTGGATAGTGTTTGCTTAAATAAGCCACTATAAAAGCTAAAATCAAAGTAAATAAACTTGTGCTAAGTAAAACGGGTAAAGAAAAGTAAAATGCTACTCCAATGCCACCAAATGCCCCATGTGTAATGCCACCAGCCATAGACATAAGCCTATTTACCATTACCAAACTTCCTATACAACCACATGCAATGCTTACTAGCACACAAGAAAATAAAGCATTTTGAAAAAAGTTAAAATTTAAAATTTCAAGCATTACATTCCTTACATAGGCAAGAATTTAAACTCATTTCAACATCGCAAAAATGAGAATGGTTTTGGTATAAGTGTTTTATATAGTTGATTTTATTTGGATCTTTAATGTTTTTGTGTATAAAAATTTCTTTGTTTAAATATGCGATTTTATCACTATATGCTAAAGTTATGTTAATGTCGTGACTAATGCATATAATACCTATGCCATTTTGATGAAGTTGTTTTAAAAGCTCAAAAATTTGTATAGCATTTTTAGTATCTACACTTGCTGTAGGCTCATCTAATATAAGCAATTTACACTCTCCTACTAAAGCTCTTGCTATGAGCACCCTTTGTCTTTGGCCGCCGCTTAAAGAATGGATAGTTTTATCCCAAAAATCTTGCATAGATACTTTTTTTAGAGCATCTAGAGCTAACTCTTTGTCTTTTTTGGTGTAAAAACCAAAAGTTTTATGATTTATCCTTCCCATAAGCACGACTTCTAAGACTCTAGTTGGAAAATTGGTATTAGTTAGAGTGTTTTGTGGGACATAGCCTATTTGACTTAAATTTATATTTTTAAATTCAATTATATTTTTACTTTTTAAAAGTCCAAATATGAGTTTTATAAGGGTTGATTTTCCACCACCATTTGGTCCTATGATAGATAAAAAATCATTATTATCATAGCTTAGATTGATATTTTTTAACACAAGTTCTTCATTATAAGAAAAATTTAAATTAGATATTCGAAATAATTCCACTAAAATACACCTTCTTTGGTATTGATGAATAAAAATAATCCAAATGATATCATAAATATCAAAGCTAGATACTCTAGTAAGGTTCTTATTTTTATAGTTTTGACATTTTGGTGAATTTTATTTGCCCCTATAGCAAATAAAAATAATACAAAACACATTCCCAATGTCACAAACACAGCAGAGCTTAAAGCATAAAAAAAGTTGAATTTATACGCAAAAATAAAAAGCAATATAACACCAGGACAAGGCACCAAAGAAGCTCCTAGTATGACTACCCATTCACTTGTTTTATGTGAGTGGCAAGAGCATGAGCAAGAGTTTTTATGAAGTATTTTTTTGCTTAGCATAAAAAGAGCTATAAAAACTATAAGTAAACTTGTAAATTTTGTAAGAATAAATCCAGCCATATTGATATCTTTGAGTAATTTCTCAAGGATAATTATACCAATGCTTACAAGTAAAAATGCACTCATTATATGCACTATGCCTATTTTTAATACAAAATAAAATATTTTAGAAAATGAGCTTTTGTGTGTTAAAAAATACGAACTTGTAAGCATTTTAGAATGACCTGGTGCACTAGCATGAAAAACGCCATATCCAAAAGATATGATTAATAATATTAAAAATGTTTGTATATTAAATTCTTGTTGAAGAAGTTGCTTGATATACAATAAAATATTTTCGTTAAAAATTTGCAATTTATTTAAAAGATCATCTATAAAATTTGGACTTTGCTTGATTTGAATTTCTGCAAAGGTTGTATTTGGTGTTTTGCCTTTTTGTGCTTGTAAAAATATGAGATTTAAATTGGGATTTGCACTTAGATAATAGTTTGAATTCAAAGTGATAAAATCTTGCGGTATAAATTTAAAACTAAAAAATCCTTCCTTATCTTCAAATCTTATGCTAAATGTGTTATTTTCTTTTATAGGGATGTTAAGATTTACTTCAAAAGTGAAAAATAGTTTCGTTTTATCTAAGATTAATTTGGCATTTAAAAATTTTTCTATGTAAATTTTTTCATCTAAATTGTAAAATTGAAATTGCATTAAAAATTGTCTTGGCTCTATATAATCTAAAAGAGTATATTTAATATCAGTAAGTTCGTCTTTGTCTAAAGTATTATTATAATTTATATCATAGTTTTGAAGTAGTATTTTTATAAAATCTTGCGAAAATTCCCAAGTTACATAAATTTTATTGATGTTATCATCACTTGCGTTAAAGTCTAATTTTACATTTGCCGTTGGAGTATAAGCTGCACACAAAGCACAGCTTAATACTTTTTGAAAGCATATAAAAGCTAGTATTAAAATGATTTTCATTCTAAAGCCATTTTTAATGCTTGTATGGTTTTTAAAAGTTCTTTATCCCAATCTTTAGCCAAATGATCGATAAAAACAATTTTTGCGTTTAATTCTTTAGATAATACTTTAGCCGAATTTTCACTAAAACCAGGTTGGACAAAAATAACCTTTATGTTTTTTTCTTTGGCTATTTTTATTAGTTTTTGCAAATCTTGAATTTTTGGCTCTTTTCCATCAATTTCCACAGGAATTTGGATGAGGTTGTATCTTTTTGCAAGATAATTCCAACTAGGATGATAGACTATAAATTCTCGGTGTTTGATGTCTTGTAAATTTGTTTTGATTACTGAATTTAAGTCATCCAATTCTTTAAGAAAATTTTCTAAATTTTTTGCATAAAAGTCTTTATTTTGTGGAAAAGTTTGACTTAAAGCTTTATAGATATTTTGTGCTTGTATTTTTACTAAAATAGGATCTAGCCAAGTATGAGGATCGTTTTTACCATGCTCATGTTCATCGTGGTCATGTTCATCAGTCTCATCATTTTCCAGTAATGATATGCCATCATTAATATTAACAATTTTGACATTTTTGAGTGTGTTTTTAAATTTGTTTTCTAGGATTTTTTCAAGTTCTAAATCGGCAAGAAAATAAATTTTGCTTTTTTCAAGATTTTTAATCATCATAGGTTTAAATTCTACATTATGTTCATTAGAATTAGGTGAAATCAAGATATTAATTTCAACACTATCTTTAGCAATCTTTTCTACAAAAAATGCTTGAGGTGGTATGCTAACACTCACAATAGGTTTTGAAAAAGCAAGTGCGCATGATAATAACAATAACAATATTTTTAACATTAATTCCTCCTGATTATCTAAAATTTATGTAATTATATATAATGCAACTTAGTTGCAACTTAAAAATTAAGTTGCATTTATAAAACTTTTTTTGTGGTAAAATACATTTATTTTCTAAGGTAGAATTATGGAAGCTATTGATTTATTAAAAAAACATGATATTTCTATGACAACTTTACGAGTGGAAATCTTGCAAATTTTATCTCTTGCTAAAACCCCATTAAGTTATGATCAATTTAATCTCAAAGCAAATAAAACTAGCTTTTATAGAAATATGGAGCTTTTTGAAAAAAAGGGTATTGTTAATAAAAGTCAACTTGATCGCAAAAGTTTTTATGAATTAGCAGATCATGCTAAAGCACATTTTATATGCGATGTATGTCATGAGATTAGTGATGTAAAAATGCCTGAAATTAAAGGGATTATAAAAAGTGTTGTGATTAAAGGAATTTGCCAAAAATGTGAGAATGAATAATGAATTTATGGAATAAAAAAGCAAAAAGCTATGCAAGATATAGTTCTAGCTTAAACGAAATTCAAAAAGCCACTTTTGCAAAACTTAGATCTTTACAAGGCAAAATCGTGGTGGATATAGGCTGTGGGAGCGGTGTTTGGACTTTGCATTTAGCACAAAAAGCAAAAAGTGTTTTAGGCATAGACAGCTCTAGTGCTATGCTTGAAATTTTACAAGAAGATGCAAAAACTCATGCTATATCAAATATAAAAACTTTAAATTTAGACTTTGAAAACTTTTATAAAAACAATAACACAAATTTTGATTTAGCCTTTTTGAGCATGTCTCCTGCTTTGCAAAATGAAAAAGACTATAAAGCTTTTTTAAGCTTAGCTTCTAAAAAAGTATATTTAGGCTGGGCGAGTAGGCGCAAAAGTAGCTTTTTAGATCCTATATTTGAGCATTTTAACACGCATTTTAAAGGTTTTTATGAAGAGGATTTGCAAAGTTTTTTAAATGCGCAAAATATTTCTTATGAGAGTGAAATTTTTAATGAAATTAGAGTAGTAAAAAGAGATAAAGATAGTGCGATAGAAAATGCTTTGTGGCATTTGAGTATGAATGGCATTAATGCAAACAAACAAGAGTTAGAAAGCTTTGTAAAAGATGAGGTAGAAGAGATTATAGAAGCTAAGATAAAACTTTTGATTATTGATTAAATTTCAAGGCTAAATAACCTTGAAATTTAAAGTTTTTCCTGCCATAAATGGCACCACATCACCGTATTTTTGCGCTACTTGCCATTCTTGTTTTTCTAAAGTGATGATTTTATCTTTTTCAAATTTAAGATTATGGATTTTACAAGCATTATCTGAAATAAATTTTTGTAAATTTGCTTCATTTGAGTGCTTTTCAAAAAGTTCAGCTAATACAGGTAAAATCACCGGTGCGCTAAATACGCCAGCTGCACAACCACAGCATTCTTTAGTGTGCAATGGATGAGGTGCGCTATCACTTCCAAGCATAGTCTTTTCATAGCCACTAAAAGCAAGCTCACATAAAGCGTCTTTGTCTTCATAGCGTTTTGCAATAGGTTTGCAAAACAAATGCGGATCCATCTTAGCACCTACTACATCATCAAGTGTTATCATTAAATGATGTAAAGTGATAGTTGCGTATAAATTTTCATAATCTTTTAATAAATCACACAAAACCTTAGTGGTAATATGTTCCATTACAATTTTTAATTTTGGAAAATTTTTAGTTAATTTTTCATAGATTTTAGCAAAATTTGCCTCTCTATCCATTACAAAATCATTTGTTTCTCCATGTACAAGTAAAGGCAGGCCAAGCTCACTCATAGCATTTAGTGTAGGTTTTAACTTTTCTATATCAAAGCTTGAAATTCCATTATCTGAATTTGTAGTTATGCCTGCAGGATAAAGTTTGATAGCAAAAATTTCATCTTTAGCTTTTTCTAAAAATTGCTCATCATAGTCTTTAAAAAATAAAGTCATCAAAGGCGTAAAATCTTCATTTTTACATGCTTTTAAAATGCGTTCTTTATAAGCTTTTAGTGTATTTATTTCAGTAAGCGGAGTGATTAAATTTGGCATGATAACTCCCGCTTTAAAGTCTTTTGCGCTAAATGGAGCTACAAGTTCAAGCATGCTTTCATCGCGTAAATGTAAATGCATATCCAAAGGGTTTTTAAGCGTCATTTTATCTCCTATTTGAGTTTATATAAGCCGTTTTTGAGCTTTTCAAGCAAAGCCTTCTCTTCTAAAAATTTAAAAGTAGAAATGATGGTTGGTTTACTGATGTTTAACTTTTTAGAAAGTTCTTCGATATTTGCAAAGACAAAGCCATCTTCATTAGCATGAAGGGCTAAAAATTCTAAAATTTCAAAGCGTTTTTTACCAAAGATTTTTATGCATAGTGTTTTTACTTTATCATCCATTCTCTAGCCATATTAAAAAGAATAAAACTCCAAGTAATTATAGCCAAAACAACGCTAAAAAACACCCCAGCGCTCGCACAATCTTTTGCTTTTTTAGCTAAGATGTGAAATTCGCTCGTACAAAGATCCACGCAAGCTTCTATGGCAGAATTTAATGCCTCTATAATTAAAATCAAAACTAATACTAAAATAAGCACAAAATGTTCTAAAAAACTCGCAGGTAAAAATAAGCTTACAAAAATTAAAGGTAAGATAATGGCAAATTCTATTCTAAAAGCCATTTCATCTTTAAGCAAGAATTTAATGCCACTAAAGGCATAACTTGCATTTTTAAATAAAGAATACTTTGGCTTCATTAAGGATTTTCCTTTAAATTTTTACTATATAAGTCATAGTTTTCTTCATATTCTTTAGTTTGGACATTAAAATATCCTAATAAACTTGAAAAAATATTATCTTGAGATAATTTATAATCTTTCTTTTTTTGTAATTCTTGGATTAAATTATTATCTTTGCTCCAAAGAATCATAGGAACATGAGTTTGTTCTTTTGGTGCTATGAAATAGGGCATTCCATGAAGGTAAATTCCATTTTCTCCTAAACTTTCTCCATGGTCTGATACATACAACAATGAGGCATTTTGTGCAGGACTTTGCTTTAATAAGTCAATAAGACTTTTGATGATAAAATCTGTATAAAGTAAAGTATTGTCATAGGTATTAGTTAATTCTTCTTGCGAGCATTGTTGTAATTCATTTGTATCGCAAGTTGGCGTAAATTTTTTAAACTCATTTGGATAGCGCTTAAAATAAGCTGGTCCATGAGAACCTTGCAAATGAACGACTATGATTTTACTTGAAGATGGATTTTGTAATTGTTCTTTTACAAGCTCAAGTAAACTCTCATCATAATCTTTTGAAATCAATTTATGTGCTATACGATCGCAGTTTCCTTTGCAACCTCCAGAATTATTTCCAAGCCAAACACTTTGAACTCCAACTCTTTGCAAAATATCTAAAGCATTTTCTTCATAAAGACTATTGTCAAAAGTAGCTCTTTTGTGTCTTGAAAATATACAAGGTAAACTTCTAGCAGTTGCTGTCCCGCAAGAGCTTACATTGTCAAAATATATTAAATTAGGTTCGTTTTTGGTGTAAAAATTAGTATCATTTTTGGTATAACCACCCAAAGAATAGTTATTTGCTCTAGCGGTTTCCCCTATGACTAAAATCATAGTTTTGTTTAAGTCTTTTTCCATTTTCGCATCTAAAGCTATCTTTTGAAGTTCTTTTTCTGGAATAACTTCTAATTTTATATATTTAATTGCTGAATAAATTTGATAAAAAGGAGTGTTATAAACTCTTACTTCATTATAAGTTCTTAAAAATGGTACAATACTTTTTGAAAAAATTCCAAGCAATCCAAAAGCAACAAATAAAGCAACAAATAAAGTACTAAATTTGATGATTAAATGTTTTTTGATATTGTGATATTCTATTTTGGTTTTTATAACTAAAAATGCTGGAATCACAAAAGTAAAAAATATATAAACAAAAATATTAAAATTAATCAGATCATGTACTTCTTTTTGATCAGTTTGCATAGCATTTCTAATCATATCATGATCTATAATAACACCATAATTGATCATAAAATAACTACTAATTGAACTCACACCTATTAAAAAAATCATTAAAATCTTGCTAAGATAAGGCAAAAATAATAAAGCGAAAATTCCAACTAATAGTGCAAAATATATAATTATATATAAAATAATGGAAATATCATTATTATGAGGATGTAAATTTTCGTGAATATAAGAAAACAATTTCAGATTGATACTAGTTATATAAAAAGCACTCAAAATAATAAATTTAAGCCACGATATATTAAAAAATTTCATGAAATCCTTTCAAAATTAAAGATTTAATTATAAATAAAAATGGTTAACTTAATATCTTTATGGTATGATTTTGCTTTTTGTAAGTTTAAGGATTAAATTATGAAATTATTATCATGGAATGTAAATGGCCTAAGGGCAATTTGTGATAAAAATGCACTTGATTGGATTGAAAAAGAAGAAATTGATTTTATAGGTTTTCAAGAAATCAAAGCACACGAGGATAAATTTCCAAAAAGAATTTATGAGTATCCTTTTAAACATATGTATTCAAATAGTGCTAAAAGAGCAGGGTATTCAGGCGTAATGAGCTTGTGTAATTTTGATTGTGAGGTAAAAAAATGTGAGTTTTTTGATGATGATGAAGGTAGAGTTTTAGAGCATAGCTTTAAAAATGTAGTTTTGTTTAATATTTACTTTCCAAATGGTCAAAAAGATGAAGAGCGTTTGAATTTTAAAATGAAATTTTATAATAATTTTTTAGTGTATTTAGATAAACTTTTAAAAGAAGGTAAAGAAATTATCATCTGTGGAGATGTTAATACCGCACATCGTGAGATAGACTTAACCCACCCAAAAGCTAATGAAAAAACTTCAGGTTTTCTACCGATTGAGCGTGCTTGGATAGATGATTTATTAAAATTAGGTTTTATAGATACTTTTAGGCATATAAATGGCGATGTTAAAGAAAAGTATTCGTGGTGGAGTTATAGAATGAAAGCAAGAGAAAGAAATGTAGGCTGGAGGATTGATTATTTTTTCATTTCTAATGGCTTAAAAGATAAACTTAAAAATGCTTTTATAAGAGATGATATTTTTGGCTCAGATCATGCTCCTGTAGGGATAGAAATCGATATTTAAGGTATTTTTTAATGCCTTAAATAATTATTAAGTAAAAATTGTTATAATTTCATCTTAAAACTGCAAAATGGCCCATTCGTCTAGCGGTTAGGACATCGCCCTTTCACGGCGGTAACACGAGTTCGAGTCTCGTATGGGTCACCACTTACTATTTTATATCCGCTTTTTTTGATAATCATTGTCATATTTTACAAAAAGTTACATTGTTTAATTTAAATATTTTTTATTTGTTTTCTCTTATTTAAATTAAGTTTATTTTAAAATACTTATTATTAATATGTTGAAAGTTATTGTTAATAATTTGTAAATTTTTTACATTGACTTCACACTTGTTTTTTAAAATATACAAAAAGGAGGACAAAATGTATAGACCTAAAAGCAAAAATGAGTTAATGAATTTGGTGCATAATGAAAGAATTTCTCTAAGGGATATTGATGTATCTTTGATTGATGATTTTTCTTATGTATTTTATTATTCTAAAAGATTGGATTTTTTAGGTATTGAACATTGGGATGTATCAAATGCTAAAGATATGTCTTATATGTTTTATTGTTGCGAAAGTTTTAATGCAAATTTGTCACGCTGGAATGTTTCTAAAGTTGAAAATATGGCAAGTATGTTTTTTAACTGCAAAAATTTTAATCAAGATTTATCAAAATGGGATACTCAAAATTTAAAAGATATGTCTTATATGTTTTTTAATTGTACTAAATTTAACCACTCTTTGTTGCATTGGAAGACTTCAAATGCTACTAGAATGGCTCATTGTTTTGAAAACTGCCATGCATATGAGCATAGCGTTGCAAATTGGGATGTGCAAAATGTAATTACTATGGCATATCTTTTTCACAATTGCAAAAATTTCCATCATGAATTAGATGAGTGGAATATCCAAAAGGATTGTAATACTGAAAAAATGTTTGGAAATCGTGGTATTGATAAACTTTATGCAGTAAAAGGTATAGAGTTAGAATAAACAAAATTCACACAATTTTTGTGTGAATTTTTCTTTTATCTTTTTAAGTTTTTCATCAAGTTTTTGTACTAAACTTATCTTCATAAAGCGTTATTTTTTAGCTTCTAGAGATTATTTTTTAGGAAAATTTACATGAAAATAAAATTTATTACAAAAAGAGATAAAAGTCAAGTTGCATTTGATATTTTTAAAATTAAAAATGCTATTTTTAGAGCCAATATAAACTCTACTGATAAAAAATTAGAAAATGATGAATTAGGTAGGCTTTGTGATGAGGTTGTAGCTTTGCTTGATGAAAATCATGCACAAGTAGAACAAATTCAAGATAAAGTTGAAGAGGTTTTAATAAAAAATGCTTTAATCAATACTGCAAAATCTTATATATTATACCGCCAAAAAAGAACACAAATCCGCAATGGTAGCTATGATTTGCTAAATTTGTATGATGATTTAACTTTCAAAGATTCTAAAGAAGCTGATTTAAAAAGAGAAAATGCTAATATCAACTCAGATAGTGCTATGGGTATGATGTTAAAATATGGTTCAGAAGGAGCAAAATACTATGTAGATGAGTGTATTTTACCAAAACATATCGCAAATGCACATAAAAATGGCGATATACATATACACGATAAAGACTTTTATATGCTAACACAAACTTGTTGTCAAATAGACTTGTTAAAGCTTTTTGAAAATGGTTTTAGCACTGGACATGGAAGTTTGCGTGAGCCAAATGATATCAGATCTTATGCTTCTTTAGCTTGCATTGCTTTACAGGCTAATCAAAATGAAATGCATGGAGGTCAATCTATACCAAATTTTGATTTTGCTATGGCAAAGGGTGTGGCAAAGACTTTTCAAAAAGAGTATAAAAAGGCTATAAATGCTTTTTTTGAAATAAAATTAGAACAAAACCTAGACGAGCAATGCTTTAAAAATGCTAATTTTCAAGTTTCAAGCGAAAAAGAATGCTTTAAAGAGCTTTTAAAGCTTGATTTAAATAGTGATGAGAATTTTTTAAAACAAGCAAATGCTTATGCTTACAAAAGAGCATTAAAGCAAACCCAAGATGCGACTTTTCAAGCTATGGAAGCTTTGGTGCATAATCTTAATACTATGAACTCAAGAGCAGGAGCTCAAGTGCCTTTTAGCACGCTAAACTATGGTACTGATACTTCTTTTGAAGGGCAAATGGTAATAGAAAATTTACTCAAAGCCACGATGAAAGGCTTAGGAAATGGTGAAACACCAATTTTCCCTGTGCAAATTTTTAAAGTAAAAGAAGGTATTAATTATAATGAAAAAGATCCGAACTATAAGCTTTTTAAACTTGCCATAGAATGTGCTTCTAAAAGACTTTTTCCAAATTTTAGCTTTTTAGATGCAAGTTTTAACGCAAAATACTATAAAAAGGGTGATTATAATAGCGAAGTAGCTTATATGGGTTGTAGAACTAGGGTTATGGCAAATGTTTATGATGAGAGTAAAGAAATCACAAGTGGCAGGGGAAATTTAAGCTTTACAAGTATAAACCTTGTGCGTTTAGCCATAGAAGCCAAAGGAAATTTAGAGCTTTTTTACTCACTTTTAAAAGAAAAATTGGAGCTTGTGTATGAGCAATTACTTCATAGATATAAAATTCAAAGTCTAAAAAAGGTTAAAAATTTCCCATTTTTAATGGGCGAGGGAATTTGGATAGATTCAGACACTTTAAAAGAAAATGATAGCGTAGAAAAAATCATAGCACACGGGACTTTAGCTATAGGTTATATAGGACTTTGTGAGAGTTTAATAGCTTTAGTAGGTTCTCATCATGGACAAAGTCAAGAAGCAAGGGATTTAGGTTTGCAAATCGTGCGTTTTATGCGTGAATTTGTCGATGAAAAAGCACTCAAAGATAAGCTTAATTTTTCACTCATAGCTACCCCAGCTGAGGGTTTAAGTGGAAGGTTTTTAAAGCTAGATCAAAAAAAATACGGCATTTTAAAAGGCATAACTGATAAAGATTTTTATACTAATTCTTTTCATATTCCTGTGGATTTTCCTATTAGTATATATGAAAAAATTCAAATAGAAGCCCCATATCATGAGCTAAATAATGGTGGGCATATTACTTATGTAGAATTAAACGGCGATGTGAGTAAGAATTTAGAAAGTTTTGAACGCATTATAAAATGTATGAAAGAAAGCAATATAGGCTATGGCTCGATTAATTTCCCACTAGATAGAGATCCGGTATGTGGTTATAGTGGTGTGATAGATGAGTTTTGTCCAAAGTGTCATAGAAAAGAAGATGATATTAAATTTGAACGCATAAGAAGAATCACAGGCTATTTAGTAGGAACGCTTGATCGTTTTAATGACGCTAAAAAAGCTGAAGTTCATGCAAGAATTAAACACGATTTTTCTTAGATTAGCCGGTGTCATAAAAGAATCCATAGTCGATGGCTATGGTTTGCGTTATGTGATTTTTACTCAAGGCTGCCCTCATCATTGCAAAGGTTGTCATAATCCACAAACACATGATTTTAACAAAGGATATTTGCAAGATTTAGCAAGTTTGTATGATGATATTTGTAAAAATCCTTTGCTCCAAGGTGTTACTTTTAGTGGCGGGGAGCCTTTTATGCAAGCAAAAAATTTAAGTATTCTAGCAAAACACATTAAGGCTTTAGGGCTTGATCTTACTATATATACAGGTTTTACTTATGAAGAGCTATTACAAGAGCAAGCTATGAAAGAATTGCTTATCTTAGCTGATGTTTTGATAGATGGGAAGTTTATTTTAGAGCAAAAAGACCTATCTTTAAAATTTAAAGGTAGTAAAAACCAACGCATTATTGATGTAGCAAAAAGCTTAGAGCAAGGCAAAGTAATACTTTTTGAAAAATAAAGACTCATTTAGTCTTTTTTAACTTAACTATGTTAGAATGTTATAAAATTTAAAAAAAGGAGAACAATATGTTTGAATTAAGAAAACTACCTTATGAAGCAGACGCTTTTGGAGACTTTTTGAGTGCAGAAACTTTTGCATTTCATCATGGCAAACACCACCAAACTTATGTAAATAACCTAAACAATCTTATCAAAGATACTGAATTTGCAGGAAAAGATTTAGTTTATATCATACAAAACTCAAATGGCGGAATTTTTAACAACGCTGCTCAAGTGTATAATCATGACTTTTATTTTGACTGCATTAAGCCAAAAACATGCTGTGGTTGTGGCTGTTCTTTAAGTGATGAGTTTAAAGCAGCGGTTGAAAAAGACTTTGGTTCTATGGAAAATTTAAAAGAAGAATTCATCAAAGGAGCTACAGGAGTATTTGGTTCTGGTTGGTTTTGGCTAGTTTATAACACTCAAAATCAAAAATTAGAATTAGTAGCTACAAGCAATGCTGCTACACCTATCACTGAAGGTAAAGTTCCACTTTTAGTAGTTGATGTGTGGGAGCATGCTTACTATGTAGATCACCGTAATGCACGCCCTGCGTATTTAGAAAAATTCTACGCACACATTAACTGGGAATTTGTAGTAAAAGCTTATGAATGGGCTATCAAAGAAGGTATGAATTCAGTAAGCTTTTATGCAAATGAACTTCATCCTATAAAATAAGAAAAAAGTCTCTTATTTTTAAGAGGCTTTTTTTAATCAAAGCTAAATTATCTTAAGAGTAACAACAATAAAAATATCCTAATTTACACAAATAATTAACAAAAGCACTATCATATTTAAAAAATATTAATAATTATTTTTTATCATTACAAAAAATTTTAATAAATCAAGGAGTTTTAATGTCTTATTTTATGGGGGGGGGTATGTGAAAATAATCCCACTTTAAAATCATCTTATTCAAACAATAATCTTTCTTTTGTTAAAAAAACTTTCTTATCTTTAGCGACTATATCTTTTTTGGCAACCTGTACCAATGCTAGTATAGTAACTATAAATGATCAAAATTCTAATAGTAGTGTTAAAAACACTAAAACCAAACAAGTAAAAAATTCAAAAAATATTAGTGGTGGTAATTGTAGTGGTACAGAGTGTACTATTAATGATAGCAAGACAGGAATAGTAACTATAGGTAATGGCGGTGGTACTTTAACTATCACAGATAAAGGTAGTGTTACAAACTCAAGTAATCATGCCGTAGAAATTATGAGTGGTGCTACTAATGTAACCATTAGTAATGCTGGTACAATAAAAAGTACAGCTTGGGGAAAACATGGTGTAGAAATATGGGGAAAATCTACTGTAGATAAAATCACCAATACAGGTTTAATTGAAGGCTCTAAGTCTGGTGTTAGTGTAACATCTGATAGTACTACTTTAAAAAATTTAGAAAACAGCGGGATTATAAAAGGTGGTTCTAATGGTATAAAAGTTGATAAAGGAGGTAAATTAGAAACGCTTAATAATACAGGTACCATAATTGGAAATAGTGTTAATAGTGGTTGGTATGATTCTGGCATACATGTTGATAAGGGATCTTCAATTAATACGATTAACAATTCTGGATCTATACAAGGAACAACTGGTATATATGCTTATGGAAATATAGGTACAATCATAAATAATGGATATATTAAATCTACTGGATCAGGAGATTTATCAGGTGGCGTTAAAATAGAACAAGGTGCTACTATTGAATCTATAGTTAATACTGGTATAATTGAAGCTGCCAGTTATGGACTTAATGTATCTTATGGAAAATATGGAACAGTAGAAATAAAAAATGGTGGAAAAATAATAGCCAAAAAAAGTGGTATATATATAGGTCGATGGCAAACATTAGGAGATTTATATGTTGATAATGGTAGCATTTATGGAGGAGAAAGTGGTATTTTCTTAAGTGAAGGTTCTACTACAAGCGATATATCTATAAAAAATGGCGGAAAGATATATGGTGGTGATTATGGGATGTATTTTGATCACGCATATTTAAATAAAAACACAACTATAGCTGGAGAAAATTCTGCAATACATGGTGGAATTGCTGGAATTTATTTAAGCAGAGGATCTGCTTTAAAAGGAACTATAGAGGTTAAAGAGAAAGGTATGATCTCAGGTGGTGAGAATGGATTTGGTATTATAAATGCTGATAGTGCTAATATAGGCGGATCTATTTTAATCAGTAGTGGCGGTGTGGTTACTGGTATTTTAAATAAAGATAATGCTAAGATTACCGGAACTATAAAAGTGGATGGAGAAGGCTCTTCTATAGTAGGTGGTATAATAAATCAAGATAATGGTAAAATAGAGGGTTCTATAGAGGTTAATAATAAAGGACAGATAGATAGCATCATCAATGCTGGAAGTGGAGAGATTAGTGGTAGTGTAAAAGTAGACAATCACTCTAAAGTTGAGAATATTATCAATGGTGCTTTGGCAAGTTCTTTTTATGATAATGGAGTTTCTACTGGTAAAATTTCAGGAGATGTTAGCGTTGATAATGGAAGTATAGTTGGAAGCATCATCAATGCTGGGCAAGGAGAGATTACTGGTGGTATTAAAGTTGATAATAGTAGCGAAGTTACTAATATTTCTAATTCTGGTAATGGGCTTATTAGCAGTGATGTTAGCGTTGATAATGGATCGAAAGTAGGCAATATCATTAATGATGATTATGGAAAAATAACAGGGGATGTATCTATAGGTGAAAAATCTTCTGTAGATAAGATTATCAATAGCGGTCATGGTAGTATAGGTGGAAATATTATAAACAATGGTAATTTAGGCTCAATTAATAATAGTGGTTCTATAAGCGGTTCTATTGAGAATAACAACGGTGATTTAGAAATCAAAAACGATGGAGATTTAGGTGGCTCTATCACTGTAGGTAATGGCGGTGGTAATACTTCTATTTCAAATGGTTCCAATGGTAATATCGGCGGTGGTATAGTTAATAATGGTAATAATGATGTTAATATAGATAACCAAGGTACAGTTAAACCTGATAAAGATGGTAATCACATTACTAATAATGGTAATGGTAATGTAAATGTAGGAGATTGGATAGTAAAACCAAATGAAGATGGTAGCTTTGATGGAGCTATTAATGTAGGTGGAAATGGAAGTGGTTCTACAAATATAGATAATATCACAGTAGATACTTCAGATCCAAATTTTGATGCAAGCAAACCTATCAATCCTGACAATATAGTTAATAATACTGGTAGTGGTGGTAACATAGGAGTAGGTAATGTTGGCTCAAACAATGATTTATTAAATCTAGTATATGATCCAATTTCAGGAACTTATAAAACCTTAGCAGATGTAAGTGCTGGTGTGGGTTCTGTTATGGCTCAAACAATAATTAACACTTATATGATGAGATCATTCTTCCTTGATACTGTTTTAGATGATGCATCAAGAATGGCTTACAAACATGCAAGAATACACAATAATCATAAAACAAATAAAGACTTAGTAGGCTTTGATGCAGATGAGCATTATCACGGCTTTGTATTGCCTTATTTTTCATCTAATAGCATTAAGCTTTTAGGAACAAATGATTATTCTAAAGGAAATACTAAAGGTGTAGTAGCAGGTTTTCATACCTTAAAAGATATAGGTATGCTAGGAGCTTATGTAGGAACTGAAGAAGCTAATATGGATACTAAAGATTACTTTTCTTTAAAAATGCAAACAGTGTATGCTGGTTTGAAGTATTCTAATATTTTATTAGAAGATGAGATAAAAGAAGCCTTTTTTAAATTCCATACCAAAGCGGCATATACCAAAAATGATGTGCAAAAATTTGTTGATAAAGGAAAAAGAGAGGCTAATGGTAATACAGATACCTATGGTTATGGAGCAAGTATTGGAACTGGTATGAATTTTTATTTAGATGGGGTAGATAATATAATTACTCCTGAGGTGTCTTTAAACTATGAAGGTGGTTTCACAAAAGCTTTCAGCATGCATGGAGATGGAGCATTAAATCATGAAAGATATTATAAGAGTGAATTAAATCTCTTTTCAAGTACGGCATCTCTTAAATGGCTTAATAAATGGCATCCGCAAATTAGCACTTCATTTGAAGCAGGTGCAAGAATTAATTTTAATCCTGAAGTAGAATCAAGAGTAAATTTTGCAAACTTAAAAGCAAGCGAAACCTTAGATTTGCCAAGAACTTATCAATATGCAAGTGCGTCTTTGATTTTTTCTTTGGCAGAAGATTTAGAAATGTCATTTAATTATAATGGAACTTTTGCAAATAATTCTCATTCGCATACGGGATTTTTACAGTTTGACTTTATATTTTAATAATGATTAACTAAGCCTTTTAAGGCTTAGTTTTTAATTAATTGCCCAGAGTTTGCTTAAAACAGATTATAAAATGACAAAATAAAAATTTAAAAAAGCACAATTGGTACAATAAAGTTAAGAATGTGCCAATGTTGAATATAAAAACTATAAAAGTTTTTAGTATTATAAATAATTTAAAAACAATAAACTCCTTATTAAATACACTCTATCACATTAAGCTTATTTTTAAGCTCAATGTGATTTATTAGCAAACTCTAGGGAGTTAATTACTCTAAAACAACCCCTTCATTTAGCACAACTTCGCCTATTACATAAGCATCTGAATTCTCTAAAACTTTTCCTACATTAGATGGATCTACCACCATAACTAAGCCCACACCCATGTTAAAGCTTCTATACATTTCAGCTTCTTCTACGCTTTGGCCTATTTGATAAAAAATTTCAGGAGTTTTTAGATGATGTTTTCTAATAATAGCACCTATTCCTCTTGGAAAAACTCTAGGTAAATTTTCTACTAAACCACCACCTGTTATATGAGCTAGTGCATTGATGAAAGGTTTTAATTTTAAAAAGTCTTTTACATAAATTCTTGTAGGTTCAAGTAAAATATCGATTAAATTTTTACTATCTATTTTATCATCAAATTTAAGCTTTTGTGCTTCAAATAATACTTTTCTAGCTAAAGAATATCCATTAGAATGAAGCCCACTACTAGGCAAAGCTAGTAAAATATCTCCATTTTTTACAAAATTTCTTCTATCTATTTCATCTTTTTCAGCCATGCCCACTGAAAAACCTGCTAAGTCAAAGTCATTGTTATGATACATTCCAGGCATTTCAGCAGTTTCTCCGCCTATTAAGGCACAATTTGCTTTTTTACAACCATTAGCAATCCCTGCTACAACCTTTTTAGCTACTTCTACATCTAACTTTGCACTTGCATAATAGTCTAGAAAAAACAAAGGCGTAGCAAAATTGCAAATTAAATCATTCACGCACATTGCTACTAAATCTTCGCCTATTGTGTCAAATTTTTGACTATCAATAGCAAGACGCAACTTTGTGCCTACCCCATCTGTTGCTGCTAGCATAACAGGATTTTTAAAACCACTTGGCATGGCAAAAGCACCCGAAAAAGAACCTATGCCTCCTAAAACATTTTCATTAAAAGTTTCTTTTACTAAAGGCTTGATTGCTTCTACAAAAGTATTGCCATTATCTATACTTACGCCCGCATCTTCATAACTTATATTCATTTATCTTCCTTTAAGAATTTAAAAGGTATTTTAACTAAAAATATTTTAAGGTTAAATTATGCAAAATGCTTATTTTGTGACTTCAAGTATAGCAGGTGGAAAGTCAAGCTTTATAAAAATAGTTCAAAATTTGGGTTTTGATACTTTAAGTGCAGATGTGATAGCTCATGAGCTTTTAAATGAAAATGCTAATTCTATAGCTAAGCTTTTTGATAATGATGATTTACTTATAGCAGGAAAAATAGATAGAAAAAAGCTTGGTGCTATTGTATTTAATGATTTAAACGCCAAAAAAAAGTTAGAAGGTTTTTTACATCCTAAAATCAAAGAAGAAATTTTACAAAAAGCACTAATTTTAGATAAAAAAAACAAGGCTTTTTTTATAGAATTGCCTTTATTTTTTGAAAATAATCATTATCAAGATCTAGGAAAAAGTATATTGATTTATGCTCCAAAAGAAATTTTATTAAAAAGATTAATGCAAAGAGATAATTTAGATGAAAATGAAGCCTTAAAAAGAATTAATTTGCAACTTGATGTAGAAGAAAAACTAAAAAAAGCAGATTTTGTGATAAAAAATATTTCAAGTTATGAAAAATTTGAAGAAAATGTGCTAAATTTTTTAAAACATACTTTAAAGGTTAAAAATGAAATTTTATAAATATTGTGCAAGCGGAAATGATTTTGTAGTATTTGCAGATGGTGAAAAAAAAGATCGTAGCGAGTTAGCTAGAATTCTTTGTAATCGTTATGAGGGCATAGGTGCTGATGGACTTATAGTAGTTGTGCCTCATGATAGATATGATTTTGAATGGGAATTTTATAATTGCGATGGTAGTAAAGCAAATATGTGTGGTAATGGATCGCGTGCAGCAGCTCATTTTGCTCATCATTATCTAAAAAAATCACAATATTTAAATTTTTTAACTGGAGCAGGACTTATAAAATCATTTGTTGATGATGACATGGTAGAGATTAAATTAAGTGGAGTGAAGGATATTAAAGAAGCTTTTAAACATAAAGATAGAATTTGGCAAGGATGTAATACAGGTGTGCCACATATGGTGACTTTTGTTGATGATTTAAATGAATTTGATGTAAATTTATGTAAAGAAGTGCGTAAAAAATATAATGCAAATGTTAATTTTGCTAAAATAGAAAATGAAGAATTTATAAGAGTTAGAACCTATGAACGCGGGGTAGAAGATGAGACTTTAGCTTGTGGTACAGGTATGGGAGCTTGTTTTTATCTTGCTTATTTAAATCAAAAAGTTAAAGATGATATTTTAGTAAAGCCAAAAAGCAAAGAAAATTTATATTTTAGATTAGAGGATGATCAAATATTTTTCAGAGGAAAGGTAAAGTGCTGTTTTGAAGCTGATTATAATTTTACTTAGTAGTTTTTTATTTTTAAAAGCTGAATTTATAGCAGGTTTTGATAAACATTATTATGCTTTAAGTATAAAAGAAAAGCGTGAAGTTTTTATCAAAAAAATCAATGCTTTGTTAGATGTTTCTTTCAAAGAAATTGAAAATGAAAAAGAATTTATAGATATTTTTTTTGAGGAAGCTTTAAAGAGTAATTTTAGAAAACTAAATTCTAATGCTGTGCAAAAACTATGGTTTTTAAAAGAAAAATATCGCGTTAAAAATTTATACGATCACAAGGAATACCAACTGCGTATCCAAAAAGTTCCAAAATCTTTAGCCATAGCCCAAGCAATTATTGAAAGCGCAACTGGTACAAGTCGTTTTGCTAAAGAAGCAAATAATTTATTTGGAGAATGGACTTGGGGCGAGAAAGGTTTGATTCCAAAAGAAAGAAGTGAAGGTAAAACTCATAAAATTCGTATATTTGATAGCTTACAAGAAAGTGTGGATTCATACTTGCTAAATTTAAATCGTCATGATGCTTATAAGGAATTTAGAGCTTGGCGGTGGGATGCTATAAATCAAAATGAAAAACTTGATGGTAAAGAAGCGGCAAGTCATTTGGAAAAATATTCAGAGATTAAAAGTAATTATACCAAGCTTATTATTTCTATCATAAATCAACATAAGCTTGATGAGTTAGATTAATTTCCTAAAGCCCACTCATCAAAAGGTAAAATCATCACACGCACCCCTTCTATGAAAAACTCATCTCTTTGTGAAAGCGTGATGATATAAATAGTTGAAAGTGCGAGTTGGTTTTTACTAAGTATTTTTTTGACTTTTAAACTAAGTAAATCTTTATCTTTAAAGGGCGAGCATAAAAATGCATTTTTAAGACTTGGTAAGTAAAAATCAAAATGCTTAGTATAAAAAATTTCTTGTTTAAATTTAAATAACTCGCTTAAAATCAAATTTTCAAACAAAGCACTAAAGTCTTTTTGTATACTTAGAGAATTTTTTAGTGAAAAGTCCCAAAAATATACTTTTTTTAAATTTTTTTCAAGATTTTTTACAAAATACAAAGTGTAGTTTGATTCTAGTTTTTCTATGCTTTTATATAAGGTATCTTTGGAAATTTTTATACTATTTTTTAGAGTTTTTAATAGTTCATTAACGCTAAATTCATTCCCAAGTTCTAAGGCGATTTGTTTGAGTATGGTAAGCTCTAATGGAGTGTAAAAACTTCTTAAGTATGATGAGTTTGTGTTAAAGTTGTGATTTAAAATCACATTGCGTCCTGTATGTAAAAAATAACTTACCATGGTTTTAGTGTCAGCGTATTTTTTGTTTAAGCTTAAAAATTCTTCAAAGTCTAAATAATCTAAATGAAGTTCTTCAAAATAATCTAAATGAAAATTGCTATCACAAACGCTTATTATGATTTGCAAATTAAGGTGTTTTAAACTGGCAAAGTCAAAATTATGAGCAAAGTTGCAAAGTGCTAAAAATTTAATCTGTGGATTATAGGTTAAAAACGAATTTAAATTTACCAAAGCACTTGCTTGAAATTTCAAATCATCACAATCGATAAAAAGTATATTTTCACTTTTGTACAAAGATAAAAAATTTAAAATTAAATTTTTCTTACCACTTGCAAAACCACCTTTTATAATGATGTTTTTATGGGTTTGAATTTGAATTTTTCTTTCATCAAATTTTTGAAATTTTGGGTAATTATCGTAAAAAAATTGTAGTGATTTCATAAATTTCTTTGTAATTAATGGTGGAGCATAGCGGGTTCGAACCGCTGACCCCAACGCTGCCAGCGTTGTGCTCTCCCAGCTGAGCTAATGCCCCTTTAGATTTTGAAATCATACTATATTTTTTCTTAGATTTTCTTAATGTATAAAAAATCTTGTAAATTTTATAAAATTTAATTTTTATCCTTTTTAAAAGGAAAATAATTAAAAAAAAATGTATAAATTTCTTGACATAGCAAAGGCTCTTTTTATATAATCTCAACATCATTTTATATGGTGGTTAGATTCTTATGGGTCTAACGAGTTCTTTACAAAGGAAAAAATATGGAAAGAATCAGGCTTAAGCTAAAAGCTTATGACCACAGAGTTCTAGATCGCACAGTTGCAGCAATTGTAGAAGCTGTTAAAAGAACAGGTGCTGACATCAGAGGTCCAGTGCCAATGCCTACAAAAATCAAAAGATACACAGTTTTGAAATCTCCACACATCAATAAAGATTCACGCGAACAATTTGAGATGAGAATTCATGCTCGTATGCTTGATATTGTAGCAGCTACTCCAGATACAGTAGATTCACTCACTAAGCTTGACTTGGCTCCAGAGGTCAATGTTGAAGTAAGAGCTATGGGTAAATAAGGATAGAATATGGAATACATTGTAGAAAAAATTGGTATGAGTAGAACAATCAGCACACCAAGCATTCCTGTAACCTTACTTAAACTTGTTCAAACTAAAGTATGTGAAGTAGAAAATGGAAAAGCTTTGGTTGCTTATGTAAAAGGCAAAGCAAATAATAAATGCATTGCGGGTCAGCAAAAAAAATACAATCTTTCAGCTGAATATAATAGATTTGCTTCTTTAGAAGTAGCAAACACAGAAGCAGGTGATATTGATCTTAATCCTTTAAAAGAAGCTTCTATCTTAAAAGTAAGCTTTAATTCTAAAGGTAGAGGTTATAGTGGGGTTGTTAAAAGACACGGATTTGCCGGAGGTCCTGCAAGTCACGGTTCAAGATTCCACAGACGCCACGGATCAATCGGTAACCGCGAATGGCCAGGTCGTGTTCAACCAGGTATGAAAATGGCAGGTCATTATGGTAATGTAAAAGTTACTGTTAAAAATGAAGTAGTTTCATTTGATGAAGAAAATGGCATCTTAGTAGTAAAAGGTGCGGTACCAGGATTTAATGGTGCTATGGGTAAAATAAGGATTGCAAAATGAGTAAAGTAACTGTTTTAAATGATAAATTTGAAAAAGCTAGTGAACTCGATCTTCCAGCAAAATATGCAGAAGTTAATCCTCACAACCTTTATTTATATGTAAAATCTTATCTTGCTAGCCTTAGAGCAAACACAGCTCATACTAAAGGTAGAAGCGATGTAAGCGGTGGTGGTAAAAAACCATGGAGACAAAAAGGTCGTGGTGGTGCAAGAGCAGGTTCAACAAGAACGAATGTTTGGGTTGGTGGTGCTGTAGCATTTGGCCCTACAAACAATCGTAATTATTTCCAAAAAGTTAATAAAAAACAAAAACGCTTAGCGCTTGAAAGAGCATTGGCTGATAAAGCACAAAACAATGCATTATTCTCAGTAGATAGTTTAAGCATTGAAAGCGGTAAAACAAAAGATGCAAATGCAGTTATTAAAAAGCTTGGTTTAAAAGATGCTTTAATTGTAAAAGATTTACTAGATGAAAAAACACTTCTTGCTTTTAGAAACTTAGCAAATTGCTATGTAGTTGATATTAGCGAAGTAAATGCTTATTTAGTATCTGTATTTAATGCTGTTATCATTGAAAAAGCAGCGCTTGAATCTATCGTAAAAGAGGGTTAAAATGGCAGATATTACTGATATAAAAACAATACTTTACACTGAAAAAAGCTTAAACCTTCAAGAGCAAGGTGTTGTAGTTATTCAAACTTCTCCAAAAATGACTAAAAATGGTTTAAAAGAAGTTTTAAGAGAATATTTTGGTGTAACTCCAGTAAGAATTAATTCTTTAAAAATGGATGGAAAAGTAAAGCGTTTTAGAGGTCGTGAAGGTCAAAGAAATAGCTTTAAAAAATTCTATGTTAAGCTACCAGAAGGTGTGAGCTTAGAAAGTTCGGAGGCATAAGATGGCAATTAAAACTTATAAACCATATACTCCAAGTAGAAGATACATCACAGGTGTAAGCTCTGATGATATCACAGCAAAAGCTAGTGTGCGTTCATTACTTGTAAAACTTCCAGCTCATGCAGGTCGTAACAATAATGGTAGAATCACAAGCCGTCATAAAGAAGCAGGTGCTAAAAAACTTTACAGAATTATAGATTTTAAAAGAAGAAAATTTGGTATTGAAGGTAAAGTTGAAGCAATCGAGTATGATCCATACAGAAATTGTCGTATTGCATTAATCTCTTATAGAGATGGTGAAAAAAGATACATCTTACAACCAAAAGGTTTAAGCGTTGGTGATGTTATTTGTGCTGCTGAAAGCGGACTTGACATTAAGCCAGGTAATGCAATGAAATTAAGAAACATCCCAGTGGGTACTATCGTACATAATATCGAGTTAAAACCGGGCAAAGGTGGACAAATGATCCGTTCAGCGGGTGCTTATGCTCAATTAATGGGTAAAGAAGAAAAATATGTTATCTTAAGACTTGCAAGTGGTGAAATGAGACAAGTTTTAGCTGAATGTATGGCAAGTATCGGTGAAGTTGGTAATGAAGAATGGTCAAATGTGACTATCGGTAAAGCAGGAAGAAACCGCCATAGAGGTATTCGTCCTCAAACAAGAGGTTCTGCGATGAACCCAGTTGATCACCCGCACGGTGGGGGTGAAGGTAAGAAAAATTCAGGCCGTCATCCAGTTACTCCATGGGGTAAACCAACTAAAGGTGCTAAAACTCGCCGTAAAAAAGCTAGCGATAAGCTAATAATTTCAAGAAGAAAAGGAAAGTAAGATGGCTAGGTCACTAAAAAAAGGTCCTTTTGTTGATGACCATGTAATGAAAAAAGTCATCGCTGCTAAAAAAGCTAACGATGGTAAGCCAATTAAAACTTGGTCAAGACGCAGCACTATTATACCTGATATGATAGGTTTAACTTTTAATGTTCATAATGGAAAAAGCTTTATCCCAGTATATATTACTGAAAATCATATCGGTTACAAATTAGGTGAATTTGCACCTACTAGAACATTTAAGGGTCATAAAGGCTCTGTTCAGAAAAAAATAGGTAAGTAAGGGAGATTTATGAGTAGAGCGTTAATTAAATTCATAAGATTATCTCCAACTAAAGCGAGATTGATTGCTAGAGAAGTTCAAGGTATGAATGCAGAGCTTGCATTAGCTAGTTTGAAATTTATGCCAAATAAAGGTGCTAAATTTATAGCAAATGCTATTTCAAGTGCTGTAGCAAATGGCGGATTTGAAGCAAATGAAGTTGTTGTTTCAAGTTGTCGTGTTGATGCTGGTGCGGTTTTAAAAAGATTTAGACCAAGAGCTAGAGGAAGTGCTAGTCGTATTAGAAAGCCAACTTCACACATTTTGGTAGAAGTTAGTAAAGTAGAAGCAAGTGCTGAAAAAACTACAAAAGCTAAAAAAGCATCAGTGAAAAAGGAAAGCTAATATGGGACAAAAAGTAAATCCGATTGGTTTAAGACTAGGAATTAATAGAAATTGGGAATCAAGATGGTTTCCTACAAAAGCTAATTTAGCAGAAAATATTGGTGAAGATTATAAAATCAGAACTTTCTTAAAAAGAAAACTTTATTATGCAGGAATTAGCCAAATTCTTGTAGAAAGAACAGCGAAAAAATTAAGAGTAACTGTTGTAGCTGCAAGACCAGGGATTATTATTGGTAAAAAAGGTAGTGATGTTGATATTTTAAGAAAAGAACTTCAAGATTTAATCAAAAAAGAAGTTAATATCAATATCAAAGAAGAAAGAAAAGCAGGTGCTTCAGCTCAGCTTGCAGCTGAAAGTGTTGCTACTCAACTTGAAAAAAGAATTGCTTTTAGAAGAGCAATGAAAAAAGTAATTCAAGGAGCGCAAAAAGCAGGTGCTAAAGGGATTAAAGTTTCAGTTTCAGGCCGTTTAGGTGGTGCTGAAATGGCAAGAACTGAATGGTACCTAGAAGGTCGTGTTCCACTTCACACTTTAAGAGCAAAAATCGATTATGGTTTTGCAGAAGCACATACTACTTATGGAAATATAGGTATTAAAGTGTGGATCTTCAAAGGTGAAGTTTTACAAAAGGGTGTTCAACCTGAAAAAACCGAAGAAAACGCTCCAGCTAAAAAAACTAGAAGAGCAAGAAGAGGTAAATAATCATGTTAATGCCAAAAAGAACAAAATATCGTAAAATGATGAAAGGGCGTAACAGAGGTTATGCCAACAGAGGGACTGAATTTACTTTTGGTGATTTTGCCCTAAAAGCAACTGAAGCTGGCCGTATCAATTCACGCCAAATCGAAGCAGCTCGTATTGCTTTAACTCGTTTTGTAAAAAGACAAGGTAAAACTTGGATTAGAGTTTTCCCAGATAAACCTCTAACTAAAAAACCTTTAGAAACTCGTATGGGTAAAGGTAAAGGTGCAGTTGAGGAATGGGTAATGAACATTAAACCAGGTCGTATTATTTATGAAATGGCAGGGGTTAATGAAGAAATGGCAAGACAAGCTTTAACTTTAGCGATGCATAAATTGCCATTTAAAACTAAGTTTGTTACAAGAGAGAGCCAAAATGAAATATACTGAGATTAAAGATAAAACAGCAGGTGAGCTTGCAACAATGCTAAAAGAAAAAAAGGTGCTTTTATTTACTTTAAGACAAAAGCTAAAAACAATGCAGCTAACTAATCCTAAAGAGATTAGCGAAGTTAAAAAAGACATCGCTAGAATCAATACTGCAATTAGCGCTTTAAAATAAGGATAGAAAATGGCATTTAAAAGAGAAATTCAAGGCGTTGTTGTTCAAATTGCTGGAGATAAAACAGCAACAATTTTGGTTGAAAGAAAAGTGGTTCACCCAAAATACAGAAAAATCGTAAAACGCTTTAAAAAATATTTAATTCATGATGAAAGAAATGAACTTAAAGTGGGAAATACTGTAGTTGCTATTGAATGTAGACCACTTTCTAAGAGAAAATCATTTCGCTTAAAAACTATAGTATCAGCAGGAGTTGAGTAATGATTCAAAGTTTTACTAGGCTTGCAGTTGCTGATAATAGCGGTGCAAAAGAATTAATGTGTATTAAGGTTTTAGGTGGTAGCAAAAGAAGATACGCTACTGTTGGTGATGTAATCGTTGCATCTGTAAAAAAAGCTCTACCAAATGGTAAAGTTAAAAAAGGTCAAGTAGTAAAAGCAGTTATCGTTAGAACTAAAAAAGAAATTCATAGAGACAATGGTTCTTTAATTCGTTTTGATGAAAATGCGGCAGTTATTCTTGATGCTAAAAGAGAGCCTATCGGAACGCGTATTTTTGGACCAGTAGGTCGTGAAGTAAGATATGGTGGCTTTATGAAAATTGTTTCACTAGCACCGGAGGTGTTGTAATGAAATTAAAAATTAAAAAGAATGATATGGTAAAAGTTATCGCAGGCGATGACAAAGGCAAAACAGGTAAAGTTTTAGCAGTATTTCCTAAAACAAATAAAGTAATTGTTGAGGGTTGTAAAATCGCTAAAAAAGCTGTTAAGCCAAGTGATAAAAATCCAAACGGTGGTTTTGTCAATAAAGAAATGCCAATGGATATTTCAAATGTAGCAAAGGCAGGAGAATAAGATGATGAGATTGAAAGAAAAATATACTCAAAATATCAAACCTGCTTTAGTTAAAGAATTTGATATTAAAAATCCTATGCTTGTTCCTTTTATTGAAAAAGTTGTAATCAGTGTAGGTGCTGGGGAATTAGCAAAAGATCAAAAAGTATTACAAAATGTTGCAGATACTATTTCATTGATCGCTGGGCAAAAAGCAGTTATCACAAAAGCTAAAAAATCAGTTGCTGGTTTTAAAGTAAGAGAAGGCTTCCCAGTAGGTGTAATGGTAACATTAAGAAAAGACAATATGTATGCTTTCTTAGATAAGCTTATTACTATAGCTCTTCCTCGTGTTAAAGACTTTAGAGGTCTTCCAAGAGATGGTTTTGATGGAAGAGGAAACTATAACTTTGGTTTAGATGAGCAGTTAATGTTCCCAGAAGTTGAATATGATAAAATCTTAAGAACTCATGGTATGAACATTTCTATCGTTACAACAGCAAAATCAGATAAAGAGGCACAAAAATTATTAGAATTATTTGGCGTGCCATTTGCAAAAGGAAAGTAATATGGCTAAAAAATCAATGATTGCAAAAGCTGCCCGCAAACCTAAATTTAGCGTTAGAGGGTATACTAGATGCCAAATTTGTGGAAGACCACATTCAGTTTATAGAGATTTTGGAATTTGCAGAGTTTGCTTAAGAAAAATGGCAAATGAAGGTTTAATTCCTGGTCTTAAAAAAGCAAGTTGGTAAGAGGAAAGAACCATGATAAATGATTTAATTTCAGATTCACTAACAAGAATTAGAAATGCAGGGATGAGAAGATTAGAGACTACTCAACTTTTGCATTCTAAAGTTATCGAAGCTTTACTTGGAATTTTCCAAGCTAAAGGCTATATTGAAAGCTTTAATGTTATTGAAGAGGATAAAAAGAAATTCATCAATGTAGTTTTAAAATATGATGAAAAAGGTAAAAGCGTAATTAACGAAGTTAAGCGTATTTCTAAACCTGGTCGTCGTGTTTATAAAGGCAAAGATGAGATTAAAAGATTTAAAAACGGTTATGGTACTATCGTAGTAAGCACTTCAAAAGGTGTTTTAGCTAACGACGAAGCTTATAAAGCAGGCGTTGGCGGCGAAGTTTTATGTACTATTTGGTAAGAGTTTCTACTTTTTATGGTATTCGGTATCCATTCTTATAAAGTAGTCATATCGTAGACAAGTAAAAAGGAAAAATGAATGTCTCGTATAGGTAAACAACCAGTTGCTATTCCAAGTGGAGTAGAAGTAAAATTAGAAGGTAACTTGCTAAAATTCAAAAAAGGAAATTTAGCAAAAGAGCTTGATACAAAAGCAAATGTTAATGTTGAGATTAAAGAAGGACAAATTCTTTTCTCTCCTAAAGGTGAAGATAGACAAAGTAGAGCTTATTGGGGAACTTATAGAGCTTTAGCTCAAAACATCATTATCGGTTTAACTGATGGCTTTAGCAAAACTTTAGAAATCAACGGTGTTGGTTATAAAGCTGCGTTAAAAGGTAAAGTTCTTGAACTTGCTTTAGGTTTTTCTCATCCTATCAACTATGCTATTCCAGAAGGCATAGAAATTACCGTTGATAAAAACAATGTTATTATTAAAGGTAGCGATAAACAAGTGGTAGGTCAAGTTGCTGCTCAAATTCGTGAATTTAGACCACCTGAGCCTTACAAAGGAAAAGGTGTTAAATATTCAGATGAGCGTATTATCCGCAAAGCTGGTAAGACATCTAAGAAGTAAGGATAGAATATGAGAGCAAATGTATTAAAAAGAAAAATATCTTTAAGAATTAAAAGAAAAAAAAGAATTAGAGCAAAAATTTCAGGAACACAAGCTCTTCCAAGAGTTTCTGTTTTTAAATCAAACAGAACTTTATATATCCAAGCTATCGATGATGCTAAAGCAGTAACTTTAGCAGCAGTAGATGGAAGAAAAATTGGTGTTAAAGCAAATAAAGAAGGTGCTAAAAAAATAGCAGCTGAATTTGCAAAAGTTTTAAAAGCTAAAAACATAGAAGAAGCAGTGTTTGATAGAAATGGTTATTTATACCATGGTGTTATTGCAGCATTAGCTGAAGCACTAAGAGAAAACGGAATCAAACTATAACCCAAAAGGAAGATCGATGGAAAAATATAATAGAGAAGAATTTGAAGAAGTAATCGTCGATATCGGCAGGGTTACTAAGGTTGTTAAAGGTGGTAGAAGATTTAGATTTACTGCTTTAGTTATCGTTGGAAATAGAAAAGGTTTAGTTGGTGTGGGCTATGGAAAAGCTAAAGAAGTTCCAGATGCTATCAGAAAAGCAGTTGATGATGCTTTTAAAAACATTGTTGAAGTTAAAACAAAAGGTTCAACTATCCCTCATGATGTAGAAGTAAAATACAACGCAAGTAGAATCTTACTTAAACCAGCAAGTGAAGGTACAGGGGTTATTGCAGGTGGTTCAACACGTCCTATCGTGGAACTTGCAGGTATTAAAGACATTTTAACTAAGTCTTTAGGTTCAAATAATTCAGCAAATGTTGTGCGTGCTACTATCAAAGCACTTACAATGCTTAAAGGATAATCAATGAATTTAACAAAAGCACCAGGTTCAACACATAAAACCAAAAGAATAGGCCGTGGTCAAGGTAGTGGTATGGGAAAAACTTCTACTAAAGGTGGAAAAGGCCAAACTGCTAGAAAAGGTTATAACGAAAAAAGAGGTTTTGAAGGGGGTCAACAACCACTTCAAAGACGCTTACCAAAAGTAGGTTTTACTTCTAAATTTGAAAAACCTTATGTGATTAATGTTGAAAAAATCACAGCAATCAAAGAGCTTAGCGAAATTACATTTGAAACAATCAATAGCATTCATAAGCTTTCAAAAAATGTAAATAAAGTTAAGCTTATTGGAGCAAGTGCTAAAGATCTTGCTAGTAAAATTAAAGACGAGAAGATCACTTTTAGCGGACAAAAATAATGAATAAAGCATTGACAAATAAAATTCTCATAACATTAGCTTTTTTATTTGCTTATAGAATATTAGCTTATGTTCCAGTTCCGGGGGTTAATGTCAGTGTTATCAAGGAATTTTTTGATTCTAATGCATCTAATGCATTAGGCTTGTTTAATATGTTTAGTGGGGGTGCTGCTGAAAGACTTAGCATCATCTCTCTAGGCATTATGCCTTATATTACTGCTTCGATTATTATGGAGCTTTTAGCGGCAACTTTTCCTAACATAGGAAAGATGAAAAAAGAGCGCGATGGTATGCAAAAATATATGCAAATTATCCGTTATGCTACTATAGTTATCACTTTGGTGCAAAGTATAGGTGTTTCTATAGGCTTGCAAAGTCTTCATGGAAAAGCAGGTCAATCAGCTATTATGATTGATATGAATACTTTTATTGCACTTTCTGCTATTTCTATGCTTGCAGGTACCATGCTTTTAATGTGGATAGGTGAGCAAATCACTCAACGCGGTATAGGAAATGGTATTTCTTTGATCATCTTTGGCGGTATTGTTTCTACAATTCCAGGTGCAATTAGTGGAACAGTAAATTTGGTAAATACAGGTGAGATGAATTTCTTGACTATCATTGCTATTTTAGTTGTAATTTTACTTACTATTTGGGCTATTATAGTAGTAGAGCTTGGAGAAAGAAGAATTCCTATTTCTTACTCAAGAAAAGTAATCATGCAAAATCAAAACAAACGCATTATGAATTACATACCTATTAAAATAAATTTAAGTGGAGTAATTCCTCCTATTTTTGCAAGTGCGATTTTGATGTTTCCAAGCACTATTTTGCAAACAAGTACAAATGAGTATGTGTTAAAAATTTATGACTTTTTAAATCCAAATGGATTTTTCTTTCATTTTTTAACATTCTTACTTGTTATTTTCTTTGCGTATTTTTATGCATCAATTGTATTTAATGCAAAAGATATAGCTGAAAATCTTAAAAGACAAGGCGGTTTCATACCAGGTATTAGACCAGGTGAAGGAACTGCAAATTATCTTAATGAAGTAGCATCAAGACTTACCTTGTCAGGTTCTATTTATTTAGGGCTTGTAGCTACATTACCATGGCTTATTGTGAAGTTGTTTGGTGTGCCTTTTTATTTTGGTGGAACTTCTGTTTTGATCGTAGTTCAAGTAGCGCTTGATACAATGAGAAAAATCGAAGCTCAAATTTATATGAATAAATACCAAACCTTAAGTGCAGTAGGCTTATAAGAAAGTAGATTTTCTACTTTCTTCTCTTTTTAAGGATTTTGATGAGACTAGGCGTTTTTGATAGCGGTGTAGGTGGGCTTAGTGTTTTAAAATCTTTACTTCAAGCAAAACTTTTTAAAGAATATATTTACTATGGAGATACCGCAAGGGTACCTTATGGGGTTAAAGATAAAAAAACTATCATTAAATTTTCCCTAGAAGCTTTAGAGTTTTTCAAAGAAAAAAAAGTCGATATGCTTATTATTGCGTGTAATACAGTTAGCGCGCATGCTTTAGAAATTCTAAAAGCAAATGCACCATTTCCGGTTCTTGGAGTTATAGAAGCAGGGGTTTTAGCGGTTAAAAACTCTTTAGAAGATAAAAACTCTAATATATTAGTTATTGCAACACAAGCTACCGTGGATTCTCACGCTTATAAGCAAGCTTTAATCAAAGAAGGTTTTTTAAAAGTGGAAGAAAAAGCAACTGGGCTTTTTGTACCTATGGTTGAAGAAGGGATTTTTCAAGGAGATTTTTTAAAAGCTGCTTTTGAGTATTATTTTAATAAGCTTAAATTTCATCCTAATGCTCTAATCTTAGCATGCACGCATTTTCCTTTAATTGCCCATTCTTTGGAAGAGTATTTTGGCAAAAATACAAAACTTATTCATTCAGGCGAGGCTATAGCTTTGCAATTGCAACAAGAATTTAACTTAACATCAATCCAAGAAGAAGCCAACATTCAATTTTATGCTTCAAGCGATGTGGAAAAACTAAAAAAAATTGCAAATTTATGGCTTTAATTAATGAATATTTACTAAAGTATTTTTTATATTAATAATTTATTTTTATTTAAACATAGTTGCATTATAATTTTTATCATTTCTAATGAAAGGACTAACATGAAAAAAATGTTAATGTGCGCAGCTATGGCACTAAGTTTAGGAGCAGGAATTTTGGAAGCAAAACCAAAAGTTGCAATTTTAGCTACAGGTGGAACTATTGCAGGCTCGATTGATAGTTCGGTAGCTACAACAGGTTATACAGCGGGTGTTTTAGGGGTTGATGCTTTGATTAAAGCAGTGCCTCAAATTCAAGATTTAGCAGTAATTAGCGGGGATCAAATTGCAAATATTGATAGTAAAGATATGACAAATGAAATTTGGCTAAAACTTGCTAAAGAAGTCAATAGGCTTTTAAAATCTGATGTAGATGGAGTTGTGATTACTCATGGTACTGATACCATGGAAGAAACTGCATATTTCCTAAATTTAACCGTAAAAAGTGATAAACCTGTTGTTTTAGTTGGTGCAATGCGCCCATCAACTGCAATTAGTGCAGATGGTCCTAAAAATCTTTACAATGCTGTAGCGTTAGCAGCAGATCCACAAGCAAAAAATAAAGGTGTAATGGTGGCTATGAATGATAGAATTCAAAGCGCTAGAGGCGTTATGAAAACTCATAGTTTAAATGTAAATGCATTTAGTTCACCGGATATGGGTGATATGGGTTATATAGTAGATGGAAAAGCATTCTTCTACAATACTAATACAAAATTACACACTAAAAAATCTCCATTTGATGTTAGCAAGCTAAAAGAATTACCAAAAGTAGATATTCTTTATAGTTATGCAAATGATGGTAGCGGTGTTGCAGCAAAAGCTTTGTTTGAAAATGGAACTAAAGGTATAGTTGTAGCTGGAACAGGTGCTGGCAGTATTCATGATTATCAAAAAGATGTATTAAAAGAATTGCTTAAAAAAGGTCTTAATGTAGCGGTAAGCTCACGCGTAGTAGCTGGTAGAGTTGCAGTAAGTGATGCTGATGCAAAACTTGGTTTTATTGATACAGGTGATATGAGTCCTCAAAAAGCTAGAGTATTATTAATGCTTGCTTTAACTAAAACAAATGATCCTAAGAAAATTCAAGAATATTTCTTAAAATACTAAAATCTTTTAGCACCCAAATGCTACAATAACATTTGGGTGAGTTTTTCAATCAAAATCTTACTTAAATTAATCACAAGGATATTAAATGAGACAATATGAAAGCTATAAATGCCAAAAATGCGGCAATGAAGTAGAAGTGCAAAATGTAGGTGGTGGAAAGCTTAGTTGCTGTGGTCAAGAAATGGAGTGCATTACTAAAGATTTAACAGCCATAAATTTAATGAAAGCTTTCGCAGGTGAATCTATGGCAAGAAACAAATATGATTTATTTGCAGATATTGCTCAAGAAGAAGGTTGGCATGCTATTGCAAAGCATTTTAGAGAAGCTGCAGAAAATGAAAAATGGCATGCAAGAGCTGAATTTAAAGCATACCATGAATTAGTAGATGGTAAAGCTTTGGAAGAAACTGCTAAAAATTTAATCTGTGCAGCAGAGGGTGAAAATTACGAGCATACTACCATGTATCCAAATTTTGCACAAATTGCAGAAGATGAAGGCAAGAAAAACATAGCAAGATTATTTACTGCTATTGGTAAAGTAGAAATTGAGCATGAAAGAGAATATTTAGCACTTAAAAAAATGCTTGAAGAAGAAGATTTCTTTAATTCAGAGGTAGAAGAATTATGGGTTTGTGAAGTTTGTGGGCATATACACCGTGGTAAAAAAGCACCAAATGCCTGTCCTTTGTGTAAAGCTCCAAAAGAATACTTCAAACGAGAATTTTTAGGATAATTTTAAAAATCTTGATAAAAATGATAAAATATTTTATTTTTATCAAGGCCTAATATGCAAATTCTAACTCATCCTTTTGAACCTTTTTTTGATGAAAACTCAGAAGTTTTGATACTAGGTTCTTTTCCATCTATTAAATCAAGAGAAGAAAATTTTTATTATCAACATAGTAAAAATCGTTTTTGGCGTATTTTTGAAATATTATTTGAGTGTGAGTTAAAAACAGTACAAGAGCAAAAGGCTTTTTTAAAAGCAAATCATATAGCACTTTGGGATGTTATAGCAAGTTGTAAGATAAAAAATTCAGATGATAAAACTATTTCTTATGCCAAAGCAAATGATATAAGTATTATTTTAGATAAGGCAAATATAGAAAAAATTTGTGTATTAGGTAAAGTTGCAAGTAAATATTTTGCTAAATTTTATCCTGAACAAGAATTTTTTGAACTTCCTTCAAGCTCACCTGCCAATATAAATTATTCTTTAGAAAATTTAGTAGAAAAATACACTATTATAAAGGAAAAATAATGGCTTTAGTTGGAGTAGATGAGGCTGGGCGCGGGGCTTTAGCTGGAGATATGCACTTGGCAGCTTGTAAGCTTTTAAAAAATATTGATGGTTTAGCTGATTCTAAAAAATTAAGTGCAAAAAAAAGAGAAGAATTATATGAGCAAATTCTTTCTAATTCAAATTTTTTAATCCTTGCTTTTTCACCTTTGCAAATTGATATTTTAGGACTTAGTCAGTGTTTAAATTTGGGCTTAAAGATAATAAAAAAACATTTTAACCAAGATGAGATTTTATATGATGGAAATTTAAATTATGGTGTTTTGGGCATTAATACTATGATTAAAGCTGATATGAAGGTACAAGAGGTTTCAGCGGCTAGTATATTAGCTAAGGTAAGTCGTGATCAGAAAATGTGTTATTTTTCTAAATTATATAATCATTATGATTTTGATAAACACAAAGGTTATGGTACAAAAGCTCATATAGAAAAGATTAAAGTATTTGGTTATTCACCTTTGCATCGCAAAAGTTTTATGTTAAAGTGTTTTGAGAAAAGCTTATTTGATTAGATTGTGTTTTGTAGTTTTAATAATGAAAAAATATAATTAAAAACTATTTTTTTAATAATAATCTATTAAAAATTATAATATTGGTCTAAAATACTCTATGTTTTAAGAAAAATTAATTTTTTTCTATTATAGTAATATAAAAATATTTTAAGGGGTATTATGTCTTTACTTTTAAGTGAGCTAAAGATTGGAAATTTTTATGTAAAAAATCGCATCGTAATGCCTCCTATGGATATGTATGAAACACAAGTTTTAGATGGTAAGATTAATCAATTTCACTTGATACATTATGGAGCTAGAGCTTTGGGTGGTGTTGGGCTTATCATAGTCCAAGCTTGTGCGATTAATGAAAATGCAAAAATTGCTGATAATGATATAGGCCTTTGGGGAGATTTTCAAATTCGAGGACATAAGGAGCTTGTCGATCTTTGTCATCATTTTGGTGCTAAAGTTGCTATCCAACTAAATCATAGTGGTCGTAAAAATTCATGCAAACAAGCTATATCAAAAGCCCCAAGTAATATCGCTTTTAGTGAAAAATTTTCTAAACTTCATGTTTTAAGTAAAGATGAAATTTTACAAATTGAACAAGAATTTATCCAAAGTGCTAAAAGAGCTAAAGAAGCAGGTTATGATGCGATAGAGCTTCATAGTGCTCATGGGTATTTGCTTAGTTCATTTTTATCTCCTTTATCAAATCAAAGAGATGATGAATATGGTGGTAGTTTTGAAAATAGAGCGCGTCTTTTGTGTGATATCATTAAGCGTATAAAAAAAGAAGTTGATATTACTTTATTTGTAAGAATTTCAGCTACAGAGTGGCAAGAGGGTGGTTGGAATTTGGAAGATAGTAAAAAACTTGCCTTGATTTTAGAAAATTTAGGCGTTGATATGTTAGATATTTCAGCAGGAGGAAATATCAACAAACCTTCTTTAGTGCCAAATATAGCACCACTTTATCAAGCTCCTTATGCTAAGGCTTTAAAAGAAGTTGTTAAAATTCCTATATCTTGTGTGGGTCTTATAAATAGTGCTAGCGAAGGTGAGGCTTTGCTTTTGGGTGAGGTGTGTGATTTAGTTTGTTATGGTAGAAAATTATTAAGAAATCCAAATTTTACAAATGAAGCCGCAGTTGCTTTAAATGAAAGGGAAAAAATCACGCCAAACTACTCAAGAGCATATTTGTAAAATAATACAAAAAGTTTTTAGGTAAAAGCTTTTTTTATTATTTTTTACAAGGAGAAAATGTGGATAATCTTAAGTGGAATTCTTTTGATACGCGTTGGATGCTTTCTCTTTTTGGGACTGCAGTTGGTGCGGGGATTTTATTTTTACCTATTAAAGCAGGTGTTGGTGGTTTTTGGCCAGTTGTTGTAATGGCTTTGATTATTTTTCCAATGGTGTATTTAAGCCATAGAGCCTTAAGTCGTTTTGTATGTCAAGCAAATGGTAATGATAAAGATATTACTCATGCGGCTGAAGAGTATTTTGGTAGAAAAGTAAGTATTTTTATTTCTGTGCTTTATTTCTTTGCAATTTTCCCAATTTGTTTAGCATATTGTGTAGGTATAACTAATACTTTTGAGAGTTTTATTTATAATCAATTCTTACCACTTTTAGATCCAAATGGTTCTTTCGCAAACGCAATTAGTGCTATGTATCAAACAAGTGTAAATGAGCAAGGAAAAACTATAGCTAATTTACTTCCTTTTTATAGAGCGCTTTTTGCTTTTGTTTTGGTAAGTATTTTTATGCTTATTATGCTTTTTAGTGAAGAATTAATTACCAAAGTATGTGAGTGGCTTGTATATCCTTTATGTGCTATTTTATTTTTATTTTCTTTATATCTTATCCCGCAATGGTCGTTTGAAAGTTTTAGTGCTATTCCTGGAACAAAAGAATTTATTACTATAGTATGGCTAACTTTACCGGTTTTAGTGTTTTCATTTAATCACTCACCAGCGATTTCTACTTTTTCTTTAAGTGTAAAAAGACAATATCCTGAAAATTCAGTACAAAAAGCAAATCAAGTGTTATTTAGAACTTCTGTAATGTTACTTGCTTTTGTAATGTTTTTTGTGGTATCTTGTGTGCTTTCTTTAACTCCTGCAGAACTTGCTGAAGCTAGAGCACAAAACATACCTGTACTTTCTTATTTTGCTAATAAACTTGATAATCCATTTATTTCTTATGGTGGTCCACTAATCGCATTTTTAGCAATTTCTAGTTCATTCTTTGGGCATTATTTTGGTGCTAGGGAAGGTGCTTATGGTATAGTTAGAAAATGTTGTAAATTAGCAGGTAATGATAATCCGGATTTGAAAAAAATCGCAGTTTATTCAACTTTGGTAATGTATATTGTTATGTTAATTACTGCTTATGTAAATCCAAGTATTTTAGGTTTTATTGAAAGCTTAGGTGGTCCAATCATTGCCGCAATCTTATTTTTAATGCCTATGATTGCAATTTACACTGTATCTAAAATGAAAAAATTCCAAAACAAAGCTTTAGATGCATTTGTATTTATCACAGGTATTTTGACAATCATTACTGTAATTTATACTTTTTAAGGTGTTGATGAATGAGTAGTAATTTAAGTATATTTAAAGTTGGTGTCGGTCCTTCATCTTCTCATACTTTAGGACCAATGCTAGCAGGGAATATGTTTTGTGAAAAAATTAAAGATAAAATCACACAAATTACAAAAATTCAAATCAAACTTTATGGCTCTTTATCGCTTACTGGTAAAGGCCATTTAAGTGATAAAGCTATTATATGGGGGTTGAGTGGCTTAAGAGCAAAAGAATTAAATGTTGCTTTGCAAGATCGTGTGTTTAATAAAATTTTGCAAGATAAAATTTTGGTTTTAGATGCTCAAAAAGAATTAAATTTTGATTATGATAAAGATTTGGTTTTTGAAAAAGACTTTTTACCTTTGCATGAAAATGGATTGAAAATAAGTGCTTATAATGAAAATGGAGAAATCATTGCTGAAGAAATTTATTATTCAGTAGGTGGTGGTTTTGTTATGAGTGAAGCTGAACTTCAAAAACACAAAGACGGAGCTTGTGAGCAAAAACATACCAAATTAGAACTTGATATTAATAACGCAAGCGATGCTTTAAGAATTTGCGAAGAAAATTCATGGGATCTAGCAAAACTCTCTTATGAATATGAGCTTCAATTTCACACTAAAGAAGAAATTAGAGCTTATTGTTTAGAAATTTGGGAAGTAATGCAAGAAGTTTATTATAATGGTATTCATCCAAGCTCAGATTTTCTTCCAGGGAATTTACATTTAAAACGCCGTGCCAAAGGACTTAATGAGCGTTTGGCTATGACAAGTGATCCTTTAGGAATTATTGATTTTATTTCTTTATATGCTATTGCTATTGCAGAGGAAAATGCAAGTGGAGCTAGAGTGGTAACTGCACCAACTAATGGTGCATGTGCTGTTGTGCCTGCTGTAATGCTTTATCTTAAAAATCATACTATTGGTTTTAACGATGAAAAAGCCATTAATTTTTTACTTACTGCTATGTTAATAGGCTCTTTTTATAAGAAAAATGCAAGTATAAGTGGTGCTGAAGCTGGCTGTCAAGCTGAAATTGGTAGTGCAAGTTCTATGGCAGCAGGAGCTATGGCTACTGTAATGGGTTTTGATGCAAAGATAGCTTGTAATGCTGCTGAAATTGCAATGGAGCATCATTTAGGTTTAACTTGTGATCCAGTAAGTGGTTTAGTGCAAATTCCTTGTATAGAAAGAAATGCCTTTGGAGCGATTAAAGCAATTTCAGCTGCTAGAATGGCAATGAGTAGAAAATCAACTCCAAAAGTAAGTCTTGATGAGGTTATAAAAACTATGTATGAAACCGGCAAAGACATGAACTCAAAATACAAAGAAACTTCTTTAGGTGGTCTAGCTACTAATCTTACAAGTGTATGTTAAAACCTTAAGTTTTAAAACTTAAGGTTTTTTCCTTAAAGCTTTTAAAAGCGCATAAATGCTAAATTTTTAAAAATTTTAAGGAAAATATAAATGATAGAAATCAAAAAACCAGCAGAAATAGAAAAACTACGCAAGGCAAATGAACTTGTAGCTAGAACGCTTGACTATCTAGAGGGCATTATAGTTCCGGGTATGAGTTTAAAAGAAATTGACATTAAGGCAGAAGAATTTATACTTGATCATGGTGCAAAACCATCTTTTAAAGGCTTATATGGTTTTCCAGGCAGTATTTGTATCTCGCTTAATCAAGCTTGCATTCATGGTGTAGGGGATGAGCGTATTTTAAAAGAAGGCGATATTTTAGGGCTTGATGTGGGTACTTGCATAGATGGATATTATGGAGATGCAGCAAAGACTATACCTATAGGTCAAATTTCAGTCACTGATGAGGCTTTGATTGCTTGTGCTAAAGATGCTTTGTATTATGCTATAGATATTATCAAAGAAGGTATGCGTTTTAAAGAGCTTTCATATGAGCTTGGCGAGTTTATCACTAAAAGAGGATTTGTACCTTTGAAAGGTTATTGTGGTCATGGTATAGGTAAAAAGCCGCACGGTGAGCCTGAAATTCCAAATTATTTAGAACCAGGTGCTAGTGCAAAAAGTGGACCTAAAATCAAAAATGGCATGGTATTTTGCATAGAGCCTATGGTATGTCAAAAAGATGGCACACCGGTACATTTAAAAGGTAATTGGGAAGCAGGAAGCAAAGATGGATTAAATGCTGCTCATTATGAGCATTGTGTTGCAATTATAAATGGCAAAGCAGATATTTTATCTAAGTAAGAAAGTTTAAACTTTCTTACTCAAATGTTTTTAGTTTTTCTGAAAGTTTAGAGGCATTTTCTAAAACATCTTGTGAAATTTGTGTTAGCTCGAGTGAATAGTTTTTAACACAATTTGCAAGTTCAGTCACTTTTTCTACATTTTGTTCTAACTCATTCATTTTAGCTTTTGACTCATCGCTTTTTTCTTCCATAATTTTAGTAGAATGGATACTTGTTTTTAATTTTTCTATAGAAGCACCGACTTCACCTTGTAAGATATTAGCTTTGTTAGAAGTATCACTCATGGATTGATGAATTCCATCCATCAAGCTTTTGTTGTCATTAATTTGTTGTACTATAGTTCTTACAGTAGTTTCTATAGCGACTAAAGATTTTGTAGTTTTATCAGCTAAGTTTCTAACTTCATCAGCAACAACAGCAAAGCCTCTACCATGTTCTCCTGCGCGAGCTGCTTCAATAGCTGCATTTAAAGCTAGCAAGTTAGTTTGATCGGCTATATCTTTAATGGCTGCTGTAACTTCTACAATACTATCAGCACTTTGTACCAGTATATCCATAGCACTTAAAACACTTTGTTCTTTTTCTCCACTTAGTAATATAAGCTCTACTAGCTCTTTAAGCGTTTTTTCAACTTCTCCCATAACTTCTTGCATATCATGCATATCTTTTATAGTATTTTTAGCTAGATTTTGAGTTAAGTCTATATGACTTTCTAAAACAGAACTTATTTCATGGACATTAGAAATTTGCTCATGTTGTAAAAGTGAACTTTGCTGTAAAATTTCAGCATTTTGGGAAAGTTTTTGTGAGCTTTTGTGGCTTGAATTTGCAGTTTGTATGGCTTCTAAAACTGAATTTTGCACTATCTGTATGAAAGAATTAATATAGTTAGCACTTGTAGCTAATTCACTTTTTTTATCAATGTCTAATCTTGCACTTAAATTCGCATGTTCTCCTGCTAGATTTGCACTTAGTTTTTCAAGTAAAGATATAGGTATGATTACTTTTTTTAATGTTAAAAGTATGAAAAAAATCAATACAACTAAGGTAAATAGGAAAATTCCTATAGCTGTATAAAGATTATATTTATTTTGTAGATTGATATTTTTAGCAATTAAATTTTGGTGTGCTAGAATTTGTTTTTGCAGTTCTTGATCAAGAAAACTTTGAGAATTATCTTTTAATATTTTAATTTGACTTAATATCATCTTACAATGTGTATTAAAAAGCTCAAATAACTCTTGTGGTAATTGAGAATCTTTTGCGTTTAAATTTGTGACAAGATTTTGTAATCTATTTTGTGCTAAAGGTTCTAATATATCCATAGTTCCTATAATGCTTAAAATATTTCCTATATATTCTATTTGTTTAGCCTCTTGAGTAGTGAGTGCTAATTGATTTGTTTGTTTGATGATTTCTTGTTGAATTTCGTAAAGATAAAGCTTTGAATTTATAGCAATAGAATTGGCTGATTTAAAATGTTGTAGTTGTGTATTTTTTTTCTGAAAAATTGCTTCTAGCTTTTTAGTATCTATTTCATTAGCTTTTAAAATAGCTAAAGTATTTTCAAAATCTTTTACTAGTTTGACGCTGATGTCATAGTTTTGTAGATTTAGTTTATTTTTAAAAATTTCATCTATTTTAGTATCTAGAATTTCTAATTTTTGAAAAGAATCCATAATAAGTGAATTTCTTTTGGTGGTATTGTAAGTATTAAAAATAAATAAAGTCAAAGTTAAAAGCAATACCAAAACCACTATGGATAAAGTGATGAATTGTTTTAAAAAAGAGAAAGTTTTTTTATTTGAGTGGATCATGGTATTCTCCTGTTAAAGAATTTAAAAATGCAACTATATCATCAACTACATCTTGCTCTAAAAATTTACCAAGCTGATAATACGCCATAAATTGTACGCAAGCATCAAGTGTTGGCATAGAACCATCATGAAAATAAGGAGCAGTTTTGGCTATGTTTCTAAGACTTGGCACTTTTACTACAAATTGATCGTGAGGATCTTGAGTGATCTCATAGCGTCCTTTCCAATTTGTTCCATTATCATAAGGAACAAATACCCCCATTTTTTGATACATATTTCCACCTATATTTTGTCCTTGATGGCACGCTATACAACCATTTGATAAAAAGGCATTATAGCCTCTTTTTGCTTGTTCGCTTATAGCATTTTTATCTCCCTTTAAGTAGCGGTCAAATGGGGAATTTGGCGTAAGTAAGGTTTTTTGAAATTCAGCTAAAGCATCTGCTATATTATCAAAGGTAACTTCTCCGTAAAGTCTTTTAAATTCTTTTTCATAAATTGCGTTAGTTTTTACTATTTGCACCACTTCATCTGCATCTTTTAACCCCATTTCTTTAGGGTTTAACAAAGGATGTTTGGCTTGTTCTTGTAAATCTTTTGCATTGCCTCTCCAAAATTGTGCTAGGCTAAAAACGGCATTAAAATTTGTAGGAGTATGGAATGGCTCATCTATTATGCCATTAATACCTGTTGAAAAAGTTTTATTATCTACTCCAAAATTTGCAATATCATGACAACTATTGCAAGATACTTTTTTATCTTTTGATAAACTTGTATCCATATAGAGTTTTTTTCCTAAAATAGCTTTTTCTTTATTATAAGGAATGCTTTCTGGTATAGGTGTAATCATTTCAAATGCTAAAAGTGGCAACAAAGAAAGTATTAAAACAATAAAAATTTTCATAATCATTTTCCTTTAATTTTATAAATTTTTAATTAATAATTTTTTTTAATTATAACATTAAAATCTTAACCTCTTATAAGTAAATATGGTAGTTATCAGTGTTATCAGGGATAAAAACAAAATATAAATAAAAATTCCATACACGAAAGGATTTTCAGGTTTTATAGCCAAAGAATGTAATGCAAATACAAGTTGAGGAGTGAAACCACCCGCTATTGCATAAGCTATATTATAAGAAAAAGAAATTCCACTAAAACGAATACTTGGCTTAAAAATTTTACACATTAAAATAGGTGCTAAAGCATTAATACCACCAAAAAAACACGCTATAAAATAAAAATATATACTCAAATGCAAAATTTGAGCATAGAAAAAATAAAAATAAAAAAAGCACGATAAACTAAATCCTATGGTAAAAATTAAAGCGGTAGCTAAAAAACCAAATTTATCAACCCAAATTCCAGCAAGTAAAGTTCCACAAGATAAAATTACTATTGCAAACATTTGGATTAAAATCGCATCTGTTTTATCAAGAATTAAAACTTCTGATATAAAATTAGGCATAAGTAAAATAAGTATTATCACGCAAGCTGTGAGCATCCAAGTTAAAAGCATAGAAGCAATGATGTCTAAATAAATATTTTTTTCTTTAAAAAGTGTTTTTAAAGGAAATTTTTCTAAATCATTTTCTTGTCGCATTTTTTGAAAAACAGGTGTTTCTTCTAAAAATTTTCTAAGATATATAGAAATGATACCAAAAAATCCACCTATAGCAAATGGAATACGCCAAGCATATTCATAAATTGCTTCTTGATCAAAGTAATGATTAATCGCTAAGGCAACAATACAACCTAAAAGAATTCCAAAAGCCATAGAAGCATTAATAGCGCTAATATAAAAACTATCTCTTCCATCGGGTGCATGTTCTTTTACAAATACCCAAGCACCAGGGAGTTCTCCGCCTATAGCTATACCTTGAGCTATTCTAACAAGTAGTAAAAAAATAGGAGCAAAATATCCTATAGTTTCAAAAGTAGGTATAAAAGCTAGAGAGAAAGTTGGAAGCACCATGAGTAATATACTAAGCATAAACATCTTTTTGCGACCCATTTTATCTCCAAAATGTGCCATAATTATACCACCGATTGGTCTAGCTAAATATCCTGCCGCGAAAGCCCCATAAGTGTTTAAAAGTTTCCAAAAATCACTTAAATCACTAGGAAAAAAATTTCTTGAAATATAATTAGCAAAAAATACAAAAATAACAAAATCATAAAATTCTAAAGCTCCACCCAAAGAAGATAAGGAAAGAGTTTTAAAATCACCTCTTTTTAAAGTTTTTGACATCTATAAATACTTTCTTTTTGTAGTAATTTTGTAATTATAGTAAAAATATTATAGTTTGTAAAAAAATATTAAAAATTTAAAAAGAAAAATTGTGATAAAATAATAGCTTTGTATTTTATAGAAAGGAGAGAAATATTGGCAAAAGATGATATTATCGAAATCGATGGTAATGTAATCGAAGCTTTACCTAATGCAACTTTTAAAGTTGAATTAGATAATAAACATGTGATACTTTGTCATATTGCAGGTAAAATGCGTATGCATTATATTAGAATTATGCCTGGCGATAGAGTTAAAGTAGAGCTAACGCCTTATAGTCTTGATAAGGGTCGTATTACATTTAGATACAAATAAGTCTAAGTTGTTTAAAAGCAAAAGTAAAGTATAATTAGCACTTTTGCAGAAATTGCAATAAAACTGTATGAAGAAGTATTTTCAAAATCACCACTTATTTTGAAAATAGTTGGTTGCTCTAAAAACCTGGTGCAGTTGTAAAAAAGTGGAATTTACAATAACAGGAGTAAAGCATGAAAGTTAGACCATCTGTTAAAAAGATGTGTGACAAATGCAAAGTAGTTCGTCGTAAAGGCGTAGTTCGCATTATTTGCGAAAATCCAAAACACAAACAAAGACAAGGATAATTTATGGCTCGTATTGCAGGTGTAGATTTACCAAAGAAAAAAAGAATTGAATATGGTTTGACTTATATTTATGGTATAGGTTTGCATACTTCAAGAAAAATCTTAGATAAAACCGGAATTTCTTATGATAAAAGAGTTCATGAGTTAAGTGAGGACGAAGCAGCGGCTATCCGTAAAGAAATTCAAGAAAACTATATGGTTGAGGGTGATCTTAGAAAACAAGTTGCTATGGATATCAAAGCATTAATGGATCTAGGAAGCTTTAGAGGCTTAAGACATAGAAAAGGCTTACCGGTTCGTGGTCAAAAAACAAAAACAAATGCCAGAACTAGAAAAGGTAAGAGAAAAACCGTTGGTGCAAAATCATAAGGATAGAAAATGGCAAAAAGAAAAGTTGTTAAGAAAAAAATAGTTAAAAAAAATATAGCTAAAGGTATAGTTTATATCAGTGCAACATTTAATAATACTATGGTTACTGTAACTGATGAAATGGGAAATGCTATTGCATGGAGTAGTGCAGGTGGTTTAGGATTTAAAGGTTCTAAAAAATCAACTCCTTATGCGGCACAACAAGCAGTAGAAGATGCTTTAAATAAAGCAAAAGAACATGGTATTAAAGAAGTAGGCATTAAAGTACAAGGGCCAGGAAGTGGTCGTGAAACAGCAGTTAAAAGTGTAGGTGCTATGGAAGGTATCAAAGTAACTTTCTTAAAAGATATTACCCCATTAGCTCATAATGGTTGTAGACCACCAAAACGTCGTCGTGTCTAAGAATAAGATATAAGATTTAGGAGAATTATAATGGCAAGATATAGAGGACCAGTAGAAAAATTAGAAAGACGACTTGGCGTAAGCTTGGCAATGAAAGGCGAAAGAAGATTAGCAGGTAAAAGTGCTTTAGATAAACGCCCTTACGCACCAGGTCAGCATGGACAAAGAAAAGCTAAAATTAGTGAATATGGACTTCAATTAAGAGAAAAACAAAAAGCTAAATTTATGTATGGTGTTAGTGAAAAACAATTTAGAAGATTATTTAGTGAAGCTGCTAGAAAAGATGGCAATACCGGTGCGCTTTTGATCCAGCTTTTAGAACAAAGACTTGATAATGTTGTTTATAGAATGGGTTTTGCTACAACACGCCGTTTTGCTAGACAACTTGTAACTCATGGACACATTTTAGTAAATGGTAAAAGAGTAGATATTCCTAGTTATAGAGTAGAAGCAGGCCAAAAAGTTGAAGTGATTGAAAAAAGCAAAAACAATCCTCAAATTTCAAGAGCGATCGAACTTACTGCTCAAACTGGTATAGTTGCTTGGGTTGATGTAGAAAAAGATAAAAGATTTGGAATTTTTACAAGAAAACCTGAAAGAGAAGAAGTTATCATTCCAGTTGAGGAAAGATATATCGTTGAGTTGTACTCTAAATAATAAAGGTTTTTGATATGAGACATATTACAACTTCTGCTTATACACCAACAGAGTTTAGTATTGAAAATATCAGTGATACAGTAGCAAAAGTAAGTGCATGGCCTTTTGAAATCGGTTATGCTATTACTTTGGCGCATCCTTTGCGTCGTTTGCTTTATTCAAGCACAGTAGGTTTTGCTCCAACAGGAGTTAAAATCAAAGGCGTAGCGCATGAATTTGATAGTATGCGTGGTATGCTTGAAGATGTAGCATTGTTTATTATCAATCTAAAAAAATTAAGATTTAAACTAAAAACAGATTCTGAAAAAGAAATCGTAACTTTTAGTTTTAAAGGACCAAAAGAAATTTGCGGAAAAGACTTAGACAATGAAGTTGTTGAAGTTGTGAATGCAGATAGCTATCTTGCAACGATTAATGAAGATGCAGATTTAGAATTTACTTTAATCATTGAAAAAGGTATAGGTTATGTGCCTTCTGAAGAAATTCAAAATTTCTTAGATCCTGAATTTATAGCACTTGATGCGTTCTTTACTCCGGTAAAACATGCGGTTTATGATATAGAAAAAGTGCTTTTTGAAGATAATCCAGATTATGAAAAAGTTGTTTTTACAATCACAACTGATGGTCAAATTTCACCAAGTGACGCTTTTAAAAATGCTTTAGAAGCAATGTATAAACAATTATCAGTGTTTGATAAAATCACTAATGCACAAAGCGTTGTAAGAAGTCAAACACCAAATAATGAAGTAGAACATGTAAAATTACTTCAAAATATAACTGAGTTAAATTTAAGTGCAAGAAGTTTTAACTGCTTAGAAAAAGCAAATGTAGTTTATATTGGTGAACTTGCCTTAATGAGTGTTAGCGAACTTGCAGATTTAAAAAATCTTGGTAAAAAATCTTTAGATGAGATTAAAAGTGTAATGGAATCTATAGGTTTCCCTATAGGAAATTCAAAACTCAGTGATAGTGCAAAAGAAACGCTAAAGAAAAAAATTACAGAATTAAAAGCACAAAATGAAGGATAATCAATGAGACATAGACATGGATATAGAAAGTTAGGTCGCACTTCTACTCATCGTGCAGCCTTATTAAAAAACCTTACCATTGCTATTATTAAAGCAGGTAAAATAGAAACAACATTACCTAAAGCAAAAGAATTAAGAGGTTATGTTGAAAGATTGATCACTCGTGCAAGAAAAGGTGATTTCAATGCTCACAGAGCAGTTTTTGCTAGCTTGCAAGATAAAGAAGCTACAAATAAACTTGTAACAGAAATTGCACCTAAATTCGCAGATAGAAATGGCGGTTATACAAGAATTATCAAAACAAGAATCCGCCGTGGCGATGCTGCAGAAATGGCTTTCATCGAATTCGTAGCTTAATTTTTAGCCTTTTAAAGGCTAAAAACTTCTTATTTTTATTTATTTACTTACTATTTTTTGTATTTTTATCCATTTTTTGCTACTATTAATCTTTTTAACTACAAAAAAGGAAAAAAATGCAAGAAAATTCAAGATTACGCATAGCTATACAAAAATCAGGTCGTTTAAGTAAAGATTCTATTGCCTTGCTTGAGTCCATAGGCGTAAAACTTCGCATACACGATCAAAGTTTAATTGCTTTTTCTACAAATTTACCTATTGATTTACTTAGAGTAAGAGATGATGATATACCAGGGTTAATTTTTGATGGAGTAGTAGATCTTGGCATAGTTGGGGAAAATGTTTTAGAAGAAAATGAGTTAGAAAGAAAATCAAAAAACGAAAATGCAGATTTTATAATGCTTAAAAAGCTTGATTTTGGTGGGTGTCGTCTGTCTTTAGCATTGCCAGAAAATAGTGAGTATAAAGGTATAGAAAGTTTTAAAAATTTACGCATAGCAACTTCTTATCCACAGCTTTTAAAGCGTTTTATGGAAGAAAATAGCATTCCTTATAAAACTTGTATGCTAACAGGCTCAGTTGAAGTAGCACCAAGTGCAAATTTAGCTGATGGAGTTTGTGATTTAGTTTCAAGTGGAGCTACTTTAAAAGCAAACGGACTTAAAGAAGTTATGGTGATTTATAAGTCAAAAGCTTGCATTATCCAAAGAAAAGAAAGTTTAGCTTCACACAAACAAGAATTAATCGATAAATTACTCATTAGAATTCATGGAGTTATGCAAGCAAGAGAGTCAAAATACATCATGTTGCATGCTCCTATTGAAAAGCTAGAAAAAATCACAGCCTTGTTACCAGGTGTTGAAAAACCTACAATTTTACCTTTAGAAAATGATAAAGCTAGAGTGGCATTACATATGGTAAGTCAAGAAAATTTATTTTGGGAAACTATGGAAGCTTTGAAAAAAGAAGGTGCAAGTGCGATTTTAGTTTTACCTATTGAAAAAATGCTCTCTTAAAGGATAAAAATGCAAATACTTGATTTTGAAAAATTAAACCAAAACGAACAAGAATTAGCACTCAAGCGTCCTGCTATGAGTGCTAATGCGCAGGTTAAAACCATAGTAGAACAAATCATTGAAGATGTCAAAACAAATGGCGATGAAGCTTTAAAACAAATGGCTATAAAATTTGATAAAGTAGAGTTAAATTCCATCAAACTAAGCGATGAAGAGCTTAGTAATTTAGCAGAGCAAATTGATGATGAGTTAAAACAAGCTATTAAAATAGCTTATGAAAATATCTATAAATTCCACAAAGCTCAAGAAAGTCAAACCATAGAGGTTCAAACCTTTGAAGGGGTAACTTGCAAGGTACTAACAAGAGCCATTGAAAAAGTAGGGCTTTATATACCAGGAGGCTTAGCACCACTTTTTTCAACCGCACTTATGCTAGCTATCCCTGCTAAAATTGCAAAATGTAAATTCATAGCCTTAGCTTCCCCAGCGCCATTACATCCTGCCATTGCTTTTGTGGCAAAACTTTGCGAAGTTGATGCAGTGTATCAAATAGGTGGAGCAGGAGCCATAGCAGCGCTTGCTTATGGAACGCAAAGTGTGCAAAAAGTGGATAAAATTTTTGGCCCAGGAAATGCCTTTGTAACTGAAGCCAAAAAGCAAGTTAATAATCATGGAGTAGCTATTGATATGCAAGCAGGGCCTTCTGAAGTGTTAGTTTTAGCAGATGAGTTTGCTAATGCTAAATTTATAGCCTCAGATTTACTCTCGCAAGCTGAACATGGAGCAGATTCTCAAGCGATTTTAGTTTGCACAAGTGAAAAATTAGCCAAAGAAGTAGATAGTGAAGTTGCTTTACAGCTTGAAAAACTCTCGCGTAAAGAAATTGCTTCCAAATCTTTAGCACACTCTAAAATCATTCTTGCAAAAGATATAAAACATGCCATAAGTATTTCAAATGACTATGCACCTGAGCATTTGATCATTCATACACAAAATCCATCTAGCTTACTTGATGATATTATGCATGCAGGTTCAATATTTTTAGGTGAGTATTCTCCAGAATCCATGGGAGATTATGCAAGTGGGACAAATCATGTATTGCCAACTTATGGTTTTACTAAGTCTTATTCTTCATTAGGGCTTGCTGATTTTATGAAAAGAATGACTGTACAAGAACTTAGCAAAGAAGGCTTTAAAAAGCTTGGTCCTGTGGTGGAAATTTTAGCAGCAGCTGAAGGGCTTGATGGGCATAAAAATGCCGTGAGTTTAAGATTAGAAAGTCTAAAATGAGTGCAAAAATTTTATTTATCGATAGAGATGGCACGCTCATTGATGAGCCAAAAGATGATTTTCAAATCGATTCTTTGGAAAAACTTGAGTTTGAAAAAGGTGCTATCAATGCGCTTTTAAAGTTAAAAAATTTTGGTTTTAAATTTGTTATGGTAAGTAATCAAGATGGTCTAGGCACAAATTCTTTTCCTAGGGAAAATTTTGACAAGGCTCATGAAAAAATGCTAAGTGTTTTTCAAAGTTGTGGCATAGAATTTGAAGATATTTTTATATGTCCGCATTTTGAGCATGAAAATTGCGCCTGCAGGAAGCCAAAAACTGCCATGCTTGAAAACTATATCAAAAATAAACTTTATGACAAAAATAAAAGTTTTGTTATCGGCGATAGAGACAGCGATATGCTTTTGGCGCAAAATCTTGAAATTCAAGGTTTAAAATATGATAAAAATGATTTTAATTGGGAGCAAATCGCTGATTTTATTTTACAAAATTACCGCAGTGCCTGTATAGAGCGTAATACCAAAGAAACCCAAATTCAAGTTAAAATAGCTTTTAATGAAAAAGCAAAAGCTAATATAAAAACAAATATCGCATTTTTTGATCATATGTTAGAGCAAATTGCTACGCATGCAAATATATCTTTAGAGATAAAATGCAAAGGAGATTTAGAAGTTGATGAACATCACAGCGTAGAAGATGTCGCACTTGCTTTGGGCGAGGCTATTAAAAATGCACTAGATCAAAAAATAGGTATTGCAAGATATGGCTTTGTTTTACCTATGGATGAGTGCTTGGCAAGTTGCGCGATTGACTTTTGTAATAGACCGCATTTAGTTTATAAGGCTAAGTTTAAAAAAGAAAAGCTTGGAGAATTAAGCACAGAAATGATAGAGCATTTTTTCTACTCACTAAGCTATGCTATGGGTGCGAGTTTGCATTTAAAAGTTAAAGGCAAAAACGATCATCACAAAGCCGAAGGACTTTTTAAAGCCTTTGCAAGAGCTTTAAAAATGGCTATAAAAATAGAAAATGAAAACCTAGCAAGCTCTAAAGGAGTGATATGAAACTAGCTATTATAGATACAGGTTGTGCGAATTTAGCTTCACTTGCTTTTGCACTCGAGCGTTTAGGACAAAAAAGTATTATCACGCATGATTTAAAAGAACTCTCACAAGCAGATAAGCTTTTACTTCCTGGTGTTGGCACAGCAGCTAAAGCAATGGCTAATCTACAAGCACTTAATTTAGAAAATTTTATCCAAACTACCACAAAACCACTTTTAGGCATTTGTCTTGGTATGCAAATTTTGGGTAAATTTTCAGAAGAATTACACCAAAAAACACTTGGTATTATGTCTTTTGAAACACAAAAATTCCAAGAAAAAACAAATTTTACTTTCCCGCATATGGGGTGGAATCAAGTCTTTAGCTCACATGAGCTTTTTAAAGATTTAGATGGAGCTTATTTTTATTTTGTGCATAGTTATTGTGTGAGTTTAAATGAATACACCATCGCAGAGTGTGAGTATTCTACCAAATTTAGTGCAAGTTTAAACAAAGACAATTTTTATGGTGTGCAGTTTCACCCTGAAAGAAGCGGCAAAGCGGGTGAAGTATTATTAAAAAATTTCATAAATATGTAGGTAAAAATGCAAACTCAAATCATTCCGGCATTAGACTTAATAGATGGCAAAGTGGTAAGGCTTTATAAAGGAGATTATACTAAAAAGCAAGAATACAGCTTTGATCCTTTGGCTAAATTTCAAGAGTATGAGGCTCAAGGCATTGCTTGGCTTCATTTGGTGGATTTAAGTGGTGCAAAAGATCCTAGTAAAAGACAACTAAAACTCATAGAAAACCTAGCTTCAAAAATCAAAGTAAATCTTCAAGTAGGTGGAGGAATTCGCACTAAAGATGAAGTTAAAGCTTTGTTTGATAGCGGTGTTAAACGCGTAGTTATAGGCTCTTTAGCGGTTAAAAATAAGCCCCTTGCACAAGAGCTTTTAAATGAATTTGGCGTAGAAAGTATAGTCTTAGCGCTTGATAGTATTTGCGTTAAAGATGAGTTTTTTGTGGCTGTTGATGCATGGAGTAAAACAAGCGATGAGAGTTTGTTTGGGCTTTTAAATTTTTATAAAGATGTAAAACATATCTTATGCACAGATATTTCTAAAGATGGCACGATGAGTGGAGCAAACATCACTTTATACAAAGCTTTGCATAAGAAATTCCCACATTTGCAAACCCAAGCAAGTGGAGGTGTGGCGAGCTTAGAAGATTTTAAAAAGCTAAATGGCATAGTAAGTGGTATCATCGTAGGTAAAGCCTTGCTTGATAAAGAATTTAGCATAAAGGAGGCTCAAGAATGCTTACAAAACGCATAATCGCATGTTTAGATGTAAAAGATGGTAGAGTAGTTAAAGGGGTGCAGTTTAAAAATCATGAAGATATGGGAGATGTTATAGAACTTGCTAAATTTTACTCACAAAATGGCATTGATGAGCTTGTATTTTATGATATTACAGCTTCAGCCAAGAATGAGCGTATCAATAGAGCTTGGGTAAGCAAAGTAGCACAAAATATCTCTATACCATTTTGCGTCGCAGGGGGTATAAAAAGCGAAGATGATGCAAAAGAACTTTTAGCAAATGGTGCTGATAAAATTTCTATTAATTCCCCTGCTTTAAATGATCCTGATTTAATCTCACGCCTTGCAAAAAGCTTTGGAGTTCAATGTGTAGTCGTAGGTATAGACACTTTTAAAGATGAAAACAACGAGCTTTTAGTATATAAATATACTGGAGATGAGAGCAAATCTCATCATAGTGGTAAAAAAACACTAGAGTGGGTAAAGCAAGTATGCGAGCTAGGGGCTGGCGAAATCGTGCTAAATATGATGAATCAAGATGGCATGAGAAAGGGATATGATCTCGATCAACTTGCTAAAGTTAGAAAAATTTGCCCTGTGCCTTTAGTGGCAAGCGGTGGTGCAGGAGCTAAAGAGCATTTTTTGGACGCTTTTAAACTTGGTGTTGATGGAGCTTTAGCAGCTTCAGTGTTTCATAAAAAACTTATAGATATTAAAGAATTAAAACTATTTTTAAAAGATCAAGGCATACAAATTCGTATTTAAAAGGAAAAACTATGGGTATAAATGAAGAAGAATTTATAAAAAGCATAAATTGGCAAAAGGTAAATAACCTTATCCCTGTGATAATCCAAGATTATCATTCTTGTGAAGTTTTAATGCAAGGTTTTATGAATGAACAAGCTCTAAGAGAGAGTTTTAAGCATCAAAAGGTTGTATTTTACTCACGCACTAAAGAGCGTTTGTGGATGAAAGGTGAGCAAAGTGGGAATTTCTTGCATATCATAGATATGGGACTTGATTGTGATAGAGATTGTATTTTAATCCTTGTAAAAGCTCAAGGCGCTACTTGTCATACAGGCGATACTTCTTGTTTTGAAACGCTTTCTAAAAAAGCTGATTTTGTATTTTTATCGCGTCTTGAAAGACTTATCAACTCACGCAAAAACACTTGTGCAAGCTCTTCTTACACGGCTGAACTTTTTTCAAAAGGTACTAAACGCATAGCACAAAAAGTAGGTGAAGAAGGCGTTGAAACCGCTTTGGCTGCTACTATTAAAGATAAAGATGAGTTGATAAATGAAGCTGCTGATTTACTTTATCATTTAGAAGTGTTATTAGCTGATGCGGATTTGAGTTTAAATGATGTGATTGCTAAATTAAAAGAAAGAAATAAAAGTTAAGCGTGATTTCTCACGCTTAATTAAGCAATATTTTTGAAAAGATTCACTAACTATATCGAGTAATTTTAAAAAAACTTTACACATTAAAACCTAATTTTTGATTTATTTTCTACTTTTTAATTTCATTTTATTTGTATTTTTGGAACACTTATTGCTTTGTCTTGGCTAAGCAATAGTAGATTGTGAAGTAATCACAAAGCAATATTTTTTAAAGGATTTAATTATGATGAGATCTCTTTGGGCTGGGGTTTCAGGACTCCAAGCACACCAATACGCAATGGATGTAGAAGGTAATAACATAGCCAATGTTAATACATTTGGTTTTAAATATTCTCGTGCGGATTTCTCAACGCTTATGAGTCAAACTTCTAAGATAGCTACAGCTCCAGATGGCAACCTAGGTGGTAAAAACCCTATGCAAGTTGGACTTGGTGCAGGTGTAAATTCTACTACTAGAATTCACTCTCAAGGTAATATCCAAACTACAGACAAAAACACCGATATGGCTATCAATGGTGATGGATTTTTCATCGTTTCAAATGATGGTGGCACTACGCAGTTTTTTACCCGTGCAGGGGACTTTAAAACAGACGCAGTAGGAAATTTCGTAGATAATAACGGCTACACCGTTCAAGGTTGGAATTATAATCAAGAAACAGGGCAAATTGACTCTTCAACTTCAGTGCAAGATATAGTTATCCCACCTGGTATGAGCATGCCTGCTAGGCCAAGTACTTCAGTAAGTCTTACAGCAAATTTAGATAGTGGTAATACTTTAGGTATGAATGCTTCTGCTAAGCGTCCTATCTATGCTTTAGATTCTACTCATGGTAGAAGAGAAGATACTGGAACAGCTGTAGATGAAAATGATACTGGCCATACTGAGTTTTATACTACTTCAAAAAGTGGAGCCCAAGTAACGGAAAAAGGCGTAGATATGGGCGTGGTGTTTAACGCTCAAGGTGAGGGTTTAAACCTAAGAGATGGTCAAGGAATTTGGATAAGCTATGCTGATGCTAAACACACATCTAATATGACAATGAATCAAGCTTTACCTACAAATAGAGCCGAATTTAAACCTGAAACAAATTATACTTTTTGGGGTTTTAAAGATGGAGAGCAATCTTATCCTGCTAGATTAGATATAACTATAAATGGAGTTAATATTGTAGCTGAAGGTATTGGTCAAGAAACTTTTATCAACGCTATCAATGCTAAGACAGCTGAAACTGGTGTAGTGGCTTCAGTGGTAGATGGTAAAATTACTTTTACTAATGATAATAGCACAGGAACCACAGCTAAATCAAAAAATTTAAATATTCAAATTAATGCACAGAATACTACAGCAGGATCTCAAGTAAGAACTAGACGAGATAATGTTGAAACAGGTGGAGATATTAATGGAATTTTAACAGCTGAGCAAACAGCAGATAGAGCTTGGCTTGGAACTGAAAATGGACAAGCAAATGGACAAGCAAAAACAAGCGTTCAGGTGGTAACTGCTCATGAGTATATTTATAGTAAAAATAATGTAGATATAGGGGCAGATCCTAATCCTAATGCAGCAAATGCTAACGAAGCTAATATGCCTGATATGAATAGTAAAAGATTTTTCCATACTACTGAGGATTTAAGAGAGCTTTTACAAAGAGATGCAAGATGGGGCGTGGATTATGATGGCGATGGAACATTAGAAAACTGGGGACAAGGTAATAATAATCCAAATGGTTCTCCTGGACAAGCAGATGCTAATGCTGGTGTTAAAGTAGTAGTAGAAAGTGATGGTAGATTTAAAATAACAAACCCAGCTGGTGAAAACGCTAAAAATATGACTTTTAAAGTTACAGGTTTTTCAGATGAGGTAAATAAAATCGCTACTAATGATAAATTCACAGCTATGTTTAGCGCCTTAGATGGAAATTTCAACGCAGGTAATAATGAAAAATATTCTCAAGACATGTATTTATCAGCTCATACTGCTAGTATAGAAATCTTTGACTCATTAGGAACTAGACATGAGCTAACCGTGCAATTTACCAAACAAACTAAAACAGCAGATGGTGGGGCTGAATGGTCTATCATCATTTCAGTGCCTGAACCTGCAGAGATTAATTTTAGTGGTGATGGTGCTCCGGGAAATATAGTAGTAGGAAATTTAAGATTTGGTAATGATGGCTCACTTCAAAGCTATACACCAAATGTATTAAATTTCACCGGAAATAACGGCTCAAAACCTGATCAAGTAATCAAACTTGACTTTGGTACAACAGGTGGTTTTGATGGTTTAACAAGCTATGATAAAGACTCATCTACTACTAAACAAGAAACAGATGGTTACACAGGGGGTAATCTAAAGCCAGACGCATTAAGAACTGATGAGAATGGTTATATCTATGGAGAATTTACAAATGGTAAAACTCTAGCTCTAGCTAAGGTTGCTCTAGCTACTTTCCCAAATAATATGGGTCTTGAAGAAATGGGTAATAACCTTTATAAAGCGACAGCAAACTCAGGAACAGCTACCATAGGTCATGCAGGCGAAGGCGGTAGAGGGGGCTTAAAAGGTTCAGCCATAGAAATGTCGAATGTGGATTTAAGTCGTGCATTAACAGAGCTTATCGTAATCCAAAGGGGTTATCAAGCAAACTCAAAAACGATTACCACAAGCGATCAGCTTTTAAATACTTTGCTTCAATTAAAACAATAATCTTAACCCAAGGTTTTAAAACCTTGGGATCAAGCTTTACAAGGTTATCGAGGTAGCCTTGTAATACTTGATAGCCTTGAAGCCTTCAATCTATTGCTAACTCACTTCTTTCTTGCCTTAAGGAGTGAGTAGCATGATTTGCATATCGACAAGTTAAAATAAAAATTTATAAACTTGGATTTTTAAAATTTATCATTAATGGTTCTAGCCATTTGGTAGTTTCAAATACTTCTAGCTTGTTGTTTTTAAATTCTAAGAGTTTTTTATAATTTTGAGTATTGTCAAAAATAGTAATGTGGTTACAGAATTTAGCAACGGTGTTAAAATTTTGTAAAGACTCGTAGTATCTTTTTTCTATAAGCTCTTCTTTTATATCATGCCCGCCTTTAGCTACGCGAATTTTAACTCTTTGTTTTGCCGTGTTTGGAGAGTCTAGTCCGATGTAGTAAAGATTTATAGTGTAAGAATTTTTTTGTAGCTTTTTGAATAAAGATAAAATGCTAGTGCCACAAAGTGTGGTTTCTTGGTTAAAATCATAAGCTTTTTTAATATAGTTTTCACGCATTTTAATGGCTATCCTTGAAGCTCTAAATTGATCTTCTTGATTTTTCCAATCACCAAAGCTACTTACGATTTCATCGATGTTGATTCTAAGTCCAAAGTCTTTGTTTTTTTCAAGTTCATTATAATATAAGGTAGTTTTTCCACATCCATTAACACCTGCAAAAATAGTAGCTATTTTTTTCATTAATAAAGCCTTTATTTTATTGATTGATGAGAAATTTTAACATAAATTGTTTATAAGTGTTTTGAAAATAAATATAAAGTTTTTTGAAAAAGGTTCGATATAGTTAGTGAATCTTTTCAAAAATATTGCTTAATTAAGCGTGAGAAATCACGCTTAACTTCTTTTTGATTTTATTTAACTTTCTTTTATTAATCAAACTCAGATAAGAAATCAAAGATAAAAATGTGCAAGTTCCTAAAATAAGTGATAAAAATATAGGTGTATTGGCATTTAAAAGACTTACTAAAAATGCCATTACTCCCGCCATAGCAAATTGTGCTGCACCTAAGAGTGCTGAAGCACTGCCTGCATTTTGTTTTGATCTTGCCATGGCTAAGGTTGTGGTATTTGGCAGGATAAAACCCAAACTTGCTATGATAAAACACAAAGGAATTTCAAAAGCCCAAAAACCTAGCTCAAAAGTTGCACCCAAAATGAGTAAAAAAGTTAAAAAAGTAATTACCATAAGCGCTCTAGGGAGTATATAATAAGGAGAAAATCTAAGGACTAATCTTGCATTGATATTTGCACATATAACAAAGCTTAGAGCATGAGCTCCAAAAAGGGCTGCGTATTGTTGCTCGCTTAATCCAAAAACGCGTGTAAAAACAAAAGATGAGCCGGTTAAATAAGCAAAAAAACCTGCAAATATTAAATTTCCACAAAGCAAATATACTACAAAACGGCGATCTTTTAAAACTTTTTTGTAACTTTTTGTAACCTCTTTGTGATTGAATTTTTTTCCTTTGGTGTTGTGATTGCTTTCTTTTAGAACAAAAATAACAAGTAAAAATAAAATAAAGCCTAAGATAAACAATGTTAAAAATATACTACGCCAAGAAAAAAATTCAAGTAAAATTCCACCAAAAGTAGGAGAAAGCATAGGCGCTAAAGAAGTAAAAACCATCATTAAAGCATAAACTCCTGCTGCTTCTTTAAGCTCAAAAACATCATTTACTATAGCTCTTGCTACGACTACACCCACGCAACCCCCTAAAGCTTCAAAAAAACGCAAAGCTATAAAAGCATGAATGGAATCAACTAAAACACAAGCAATACTTGAAGAAATAAAAATAAAAAGTCCTATGTATAAAGGTTTTTTTCTTCCATACACATCACTTAATGGTCCATATAAAAGCTGACCTAAAGAAAAGGCGATGAAAAAACTTGCAAGAGAAAGTTGAGTGTAAAAAGAATTTGTTTGAAAGCTTTTTTCTACTTCATTTAAAGCAGGTAAATACATATCAGTTGAAAGTGGTGCTATGGCAGATAAAAAGCCTAGTATGATAATGAGTTTGAGTTTTTCAAAACCTTTTATTTGGGTGTGTTTTTGCATAAAATTTCCTAAAGTCTTTTTACCATTGTATAGCAAAAAGTCTAAAATAAACAATAATTTACATTTTTTAAAGGCAAATAAGATAAAATTAAACTAAAAATAATCAAGGAAAAATTATGAATATGCCTTTTAGTGATGAGGAATTAATCGAACCTGTAAAAGCCAGTCTAGCTAAAACTATGCATATTTTAGAAAATGATGGCGGAGGGCTTGATTTTTTGGGTGTGAAAAATGGTGTAGTTTATGTGAAACTAACCGGAGCTTGTCATGGCTGCCCAGCTAGTGGGACGACTTTGAAATATGGCTTGGAAAAACAACTTAAAATCGATATACATCCAGATATTACTATAGTAAATTTAGCAGGTGGGGAAAGCGAATTTGCAAAATTATAAAAAAATAGCCATAGAATGTTTTTACAAAAAAGATTTTAAAAATGCTAAGATGTATTTTTCTCTTGCTTATGAAAAGCGTAAAAATAAGAGACTTTTAACTTTTATTAATATTTGTGATTTGGCTTTAAGAAGCCCTGAAGAAGCTTTTGTTTTTTTTGAATTTTTTATGCAAAATTATAAAAATACTAAAGTAGATAAAGATTTAGAAAAACTCATTAATCTTAGCCAAAGTGTGCAGTTTGAAGAAGATAGCGAAGATTTTGAGGGCTTGAGTTATCAAGATTTTTTACTTAGCGAAGCAAAAGTTGGGTTTAAACAAGCTTTAGAAAATGTTATAATATCTAATAAACTTATTATTAACGATAAAGAAGATTTTGTGGATTTTTTAGAAAAGCTTTTAGAACATGGTTATAAAGATATGCTCGTAGCTTATATGGAAGATGTTTCAGCGCATTTTTATTCTAATTATAGATTTATTAAGCTTAGTGAGAAAATCAAGGAATTAAATTATGATAGTAAAGATTGAAAATACTTTCATTTGTGATAATTCTAATGAATGCGAAAAAGATTGTTTTTTCTTAAAAACTACTCAAAATGAAAAATTTCTTCATCAAGCTTTAGAAAAACAAGCAAAAGTTATTGGCATTGGCGAATGCAAGAAGCTTTTAAATATAGATGAAAGTATTAAAATCATAGGCATTACAGGCACAAATGGCAAGACAACTACTGCGGGGGCTATTTACTCTATCTTGCTTGATTTAGGTTATAAATGTGCCTTAATGGGAACTAGGGGTAGTTTTATAAATGATAAAAATATCACTCCAAAAGGCTTAACTACTACTCCTATTTTACAAACCTTAGAGCTTTTATCTTTAGCAAGTAAGGAAAAATGTGAATTTTTGATTATGGAAGTAAGCTCGCATGCTTTGGTGCAAAATCGCATTGAAGGGCTTGAGTTTAAGGCTAAAATTTTTACTAATATCACTCAAGATCATTTAGATTTTCATGGGGATTTTCAAAACTACCAAGCGGCAAAAGAAAGTTTTTTTACCGATGAGTGTATGAAATTTATCAACAAAGATGCAAAAGCTATAAATTTTAATGTCAAAGGTGCTTTTACTTATGGAGTGGAAAATCCAAGTTATTATCACATTAAAGCTTATGCTTTAAAAAATGGCATTGAAGCTGTGGTAAATTTTGGTAAAGAAACTTTTATGATTGATTCTTCTTTGGTGGGGCTTTTTAATCTTTATAATCTTTTGGCTGCAAGCGCTTGTGTAAATGAACTTGTTAAGCCAAATTTAAAAGAGCTTGAAAAGGCTATTAGTAATTTTGGTGGCATTGAGGGTAGAATGCAAGTGGTTGCAAAAGATGTGATTGTAGATTTTGCTCATACGCCCGATGGCATAGAAAAAGTTTTAGATGCTTTAAAATATCGTGATTTGATTGTGGTTTTTGGAGCAGGGGGAGATAGAGATAAAACTAAGCGTCCGTTAATGGCTAAAGTTGCCAAACACTATGCTAAAAAACTCATCATCACAAGTGATAATCCGCGTTCAGAAGAGCCTATGGATATCATTAATGATATTTTAAATGGTATAGAAAAAGATGAGAGTGTTTTTATAGAATGTGATAGAAAAGAAGCGATCAAAAAAGCATTAGAGCTTAAAACAAAAGATGATTTTGTAGTGATTTTGGGTAAGGGCGATGAGACTTATCAAGAAATCAAGGGTGTAAAATATCCTTTTAATGATAAAGAAGTAGTATTAGAGATATTAAAAGAAGGAAAATAAATGTTTGAAAATATGGATTTTTCTAAAATGGGCGAGCTTTTAACTAAGGCTCAAGAAAAAGCAAATGAATTAGAGCAAGAAGCTTTAAAAAAAGAATTTAGTGCAAAAAGTGGTGGTGGTTTAGTAAAAGTTAGTGCTAACGGAAAAGGTGAAATCATCGATATAAACATTGATGATTCTTTGTTAGAAGATAAAGAGTCTATGCAAATTTTACTAATAGCAGCGATTAATGATGTGATGAAAATGGTAGAACAAAATAAAAAATCAATGGCTAGTAATTTATTTAGCGGAATGGGAATGCTATGAGAATTTTACTTTGTATTTTGGGTGTAGTTTGCACACTTTTTGCTGTGCCAAGACCGACTTTTAATGATTTTTTGGGTTGTTATGAAAAAAATAAAGCTAGTATGTTGATTTATGAGGGCTTACCTGCCTTTGCTTTAAATGAAAATACTTTAGCAGTAGTTAAAACTAAAAACGCGAAATTAAACAGCTATACTAAATATGATCCCTTTTTAAATTTGTATTTAGTAAAAACAGATTTTAGTTTAATTCCTGCACCTATGGGAAATGAAGAAGATTTAACACGCAATAGTTGGGTGGGAATTTTAGATAGCAATAAAAGCTATATAGGACATTTGAAGTATTTTGGGCAAAGTTTGACAGAGCGTGATCAACTTGACTTTGCTTCTAAAATCGGAGAGCTTAACTCGCCGTGTTGTAAAATGCTTGGTATAAGTTTAGAAGATGGCAAACTTATAGGTAATCGTTATTTAAAACACTTTGCAAAATATCCTGATGCTTATTGGGGTGATATAGGTGTGGATTTTGATATGCGTGATGGCAAAATTTATGTTAAAAATGTGCGTAAAAATGGACAATTTTTACTTAATGATGAGCTTGTGAGTGTTGATGGACAAGCTTATGATGATTTAAGAAAACTAAATGAAAAAATTTTATTTGCTGATCGCGGTGCAACTTTATACTTTAATGTATTAAGAGATAATAAAGATGTTAATATCTCCACTATGGTTTTTGATAAAGACTTGGGTGCATTTGCTAAGCCTAAAAAAGTGGTTCAAGCTAAGCCAAGTTCTTTTTATAGTAATCTAGGATTGCGCGTAGATATGAAAATGAATGTTACAGAAGTTACTCCAAATTCTAAAGCACAAATGGCTGGATTTTTAAAAGGGGATAAGATTTTAAGAATTAATAATCAAAAAATCAACAATTTTAATGAACTTCAAGCTGTTTTAGCTCAAGCTAATACTTTTGATATTCTAGTCTCAAGACAAGCAAGCAATATCCCTTCAGCGAAAAATAATGACTTTGAGCATTTTAATAAAGGATACTTTGACTTTTTTATAAGGCTAAATAAGTGATTTTAGAAAAATTCAAACAGCATTTAGAGCAAAATTTTCCTAAAACTCAAAGTTTTCATCCATTTTTTAATGAAGCATTAAAATGGATGTTAGAAGCTGGTGGGAAGCATTTTAGAGCCCAACTGCTTTTGGGTATAGTTAATGCTAAAAATCCTGCTTTGTTTGAAAAGGCTTTAAATGCAGCTTTGGCTTTGGAATTTATCCACACTTACTCTTTAATACATGATGATTTACCCGCTATGGATGATGCTTCTTTGCGTAGAGGAAAGCAAACTTTACACAAAAAATATGATGAAACTACGGCTATTTTAGTGGGCGATGCTTTAAATACTCAAGCTTTTTTACTTCTTTCTAAGCTTGATTTAAAAGAAAATGTTAGATTAAAACTCATAGAAATTCTAGCCTTTAATGCAGGGCTTGGCGGTATGATTATCGGGCAAGCTATTGATTGTTATTTTGAAGATATGCCTTTAAATTTAGAGCAAGTTGAGTTTTTGCACATTCATAAAACTGCAAGATTGATTGCAGCGGCTTTAAAAATGGGTTGTGAAATTTGTGAGTTAGATGAAAAAGAATGCGAGCAAATTTATGAAATAGGGCTTTTGATAGGATTAGTTTTTCAAATCAAAGATGACATTATCGATGCGACTTTAGATACTCAAGAAGCAGGAAAGCCAACTCATAATGATTTGCATAAAAATTCTTTTGTTAAACTTTTAGGTTTAGAAGGTGCTAAAAAGGCAAAAGATGATAAAATTGCTTTATGTGAAGAAAAAATGAAAAATTTAGACTCTAAGCTTGCTAATGAGCTTCAAATTTTGATTGATAAATATTTAAAAGGTTAAACAATGTTACAAAAACAAGCCAACACTATAAGATTTTTATGTGCGGATATGGTGCAAAAAGCAAATTCAGGCCACCCAGGTGCTCCAATGGGTTTAGCAGATATTATAAGTGTTTTAAGTACTCATTTAGTGCATAATCCAAAAGATCCTACATGGTTAAACCGCGATAGATTAGTCTTTTCAGGTGGTCATGCTAGTGCTTTGCTTTATAGCTTTTTACATTTGAGCGGTTATGATGTAAGTTTAGAAGATTTAAAAAATTTCCGTCAATTACACTCTAAAACCCCAGGTCATCCTGAAATTTTCACTCCAGGTGTTGAAATCGCTACAGGACCTTTAGGACAAGGCATTGCAAATGCGGTTGGTTTTGCTATGGCAGCTAAAAAAGCAAGTTTGCTTTTGGGTGAGGATATTATCAATCATAAAGTATATTGTTTATGCGGTGATGGAGATTTACAAGAAGGAATTTCTTATGAGGCTTGTTCTTTAGCAGGTGTGCATAATCTTGATAATTTAATCATCATTTATGATAGCAATAATATTTCAATTGAAGGTGATGTGGCTATTGCTTTTAATGAAAATGTAAAAGAGCGTTTTAGAGCGCAAAATTTTGAAGTACTTGAGATAGATGGGCATGATTTTGAGCAAATTGATTTAGCATTAAAAACTGCTAAAGAAAGCAAAAAACCTTGTTTAATTATCGCTCATACTACCATAGCTAAAGGAGCTTTAGATCTTGAGGGAAGTCATCATTCTCACGGAGCACCTTTGGGCGAAGAGCTTATAAAAAAGGCAAAAGAGGCTTTAGGTTTTGATCCACAAAAAACTTTTGAAATCCCAGAAGAAGTTAAAATTCGCTTTAGTGGGGCAATAGAACTTGGGGATTTAGCACAAGCTAAATGGAATCAAAAAGTACAAAATTTAAATGCAGAGAAGCAAGCATTGCTAAAAGAGCTTTTAGAGCCTGATTTTTCAAAAATACAATTTCCTGATTTTAAAGGAAAAGATTTAGCTACTAGAGATAGTAATGGTGTGATTTTAAATGCTATTGCTAAAGCCTTACCGGGATTTTTAGGTGGTAGTGCAGATTTAGGTCCATCAAATAAAACTGAACTCAAAGATATGGGCGATTTTCCAAATGGAAAAAATATCCACTATGGTATAAGAGAGCATGCAATGGCTGCTATATCAAATGCTTTTGCTAGATATGGTTTGTTTTTGCCTTATTGTGCTACCTTTTTTATATTTAGTGAGTATTTAAAACCTGCTGCAAGAATAGCAGCTTTGATGAGGGCTAAACACTTTTTCATCTTTACTCACGATAGTATAGGTGTGGGTGAAGATGGACCAACACACCAACCTATAGAGCAGCTTAGCACTTTTAGAGCTATGCCAAATTCATTGACATTTAGAGCAGCTGATGGGGTTGAAAATGTAAAAGCATGGCAGATTGCACTTAAAACTAATATGCCAAGTGTTTTTGTTTTATCGCGTCAAAAGTTAAGTGCTTTAAGCGAGCCTGTTTTTGGAGATGTTGAAAATGGGGCTTATTTGTTAGAAGAAAACGCAAATGCACAATTTACACTTTTAGCAAGTGGTAGTGAAGTGTCATTATGTGTAAAAACAGCTAAGATTTTAAAAGAAAAAGGTGTGATTGCTAATGTGGTTTCTATGCCTTGTTATGAGTTATTCATTGCTCAAGAAAAATCTTATAAAGAAAGAATTTTACAAGGTAAGGTTGTAGGCGTGGAAGCTGCAAATTCAAACGAGCTTTATAGAATTTGTGATGAGCTTTATGGTATAGAAAGTTTTGGTGAGAGTGGTAAAGATAAAGATGTATTTGAGCATTTTGGATTTAGTGAGGAGAAATTAAGCTCATATATTTTAAGTCTATGTAATGAAAAATAAAATAATCAAAGATGTTAAAAATCAAGAATGCATTTTTAGCGTCTTTGGTATATGGGATAAAACAAGTGTAGGAAAATTGGAAAAATTAGATTTTCCTACTCAAAAAAATATTATTTTTGATTTTGCAAATTTAGATTTTATAGATACTGCTGGGATTAGGTATTTTCTAGCTTTAGAAAATGAATTTAAGCAAAAAGGTTTTGAGCTTAGTAGGATAAATCTTAAAAGCGAGCATGCTAAGCTTTTTGAACTTTGTCAAAAACACTACAAAAGCTTTTGTGATTCTTATGAAGATAAAAAAACGATCAAAGATTTTTTTGAAAATTTAGGAAAGAAAGTTGCAAATTCTTTTACAATTTTAGTGCAGTTTTTAAATTTCATAGGACTTATTATTTATACTTGTTTTAAAACACTTTTAAACCCTAAAAAACTTCGCTTTAAGGCATTTTTATATCATGTAGAAAATAGCGCTATTAATGCTTTACCTATTATTATGCTAACTTCATTGCTTGTGGGTGTGGTGCTTGCTTATCAAGCTGCGTATCAACTTGCACAATTTGGAGCTAATATTTATATTGTTGATTTAATGGGAATTTCTGCCACTAGAGAGCTTGCACCATTAATTAGTGCTATTGTTATTGCAGGCAGGAGTGCAAGTTCTTATACAGCTCAAATTGGAGTAATGAAACTTACTGATGAAATTGATGCGATGAAAACTATGGGTTTTAAAGAAAGTGAATTTATCATTTTACCTAGAGTTTTAGCTTTAGCACTTGCTATGCCTTTGGTAGTAATAGTAGCTGATATTTTAAGTATTATAGGTGGAATTGTAGTTGCTTGGTTTAGTTTAGAAATTAGTGCGAGTGAGTTTATGAGTCGTTTTAAAGAAGCAGTGGAGCTAAAACATATCATCATAGGGCTTATAAAGGCACCTATTTTTGGATTTTTGATTGCTTCTATTGCTTGTTTTAGAGGATTTTTTGTACAAAAAACTACCGAAAGCATAGGTGTTTATACGACAAAAAGTGTGGTAAATGCTATTTTTTGGGTGATAGCTTTTGATGCGATTTTCTCTGTATTTTTGACAAAGGCTGGATTTTGATTATAAAGGCTAAAAATATCAGCACTTATTTTGGAAGTAAATGTGTACATGAAGATATTAGCTTTGAAGTGCAAGATAATGAAATTTTTGGTATTTTAGGTGGTAGTGGTAGCGGCAAATCTGTGCTTTTAAGACAAATGTTAATGCTTGAGCATTTTGATAAGGGAGAGTATGAAATTTTAGGTAAGAGATTAAAAAATATAAGCGATGAAGATGCTTTGTTTTTGCAAAAACAATGGGGTGTTGTTTTTCAATATGGAGCATTATTTAGCTTTTTTAATATACTTGAAAACATTAGCATACCTTTGGTTGAATACACAAAACTTAGCAAAAACGACATTAAAGAAATAGCTATGATGAAGCTTAAGATGGTAGGGCTTGATGAGAGCGTGGCAAAGCTTTATCCTAGTGAGTTAAGTGGGGGTATGAAAAAAAGAGTGGCCATAGCTAGAGCTTTGGCACTTGATTCTAAATTACTTTTTTTAGATGAGCCAACTTCTGGGCTTGATCCTTATAGCTCAAGAGAATTTGATGAGTTGCTTTTGAGTTTAAAACAAAGCTTTAAATTATGTGTAGTCTTAATTACTCATGATAAAGAGAGTATGAAAAATGTTTTAAACCGCTTTTTGATTATAGAAGAAAAAAAAGTTGGTTTTTTAGGAAATGTCGAGGCTTTGCAAGAGCAAAATCCAAGACTTTATGAGAGGTTTATGCAATAATGGAAAACAAAGCAAATTATATTTTGATTGGAATTTTTGTTTGTGTGTTATTTTTTATCAGTTTGTTTTTTATAGTGTGGTATGGAAATTTAAAAGATGAAAAATCATTCAAATATTATGAAATTTATATGGAAGAATCAGTTGCAGGACTTAGTGTAAAAGCTCCAGTTAAATTTTTAGGAGTAGATGTTGGAAGTGTTGAAAATATCAGTATAGATAGCTCAAGTAAGCAACTAAGAGTAAAAATTTTAGTTAAGCTTGATTCTAGTTTGGTTGTTAAAACAGATACTTATGCAAGTTTGCAAATTCAAGGCATAACAGGATTTAAATTTATTCAGCTTGCAGGAGGTAGTGAGGAAGCTAGTGTTTTGAGAGCAGGCGATGATGTTTATCCTATTATAAAATCAAAAGAAAGTTTTTTTGCAAGCATAGATAAGCAAACTTCAAATTTATTAGAACTAATCACAAGTTCAAAAATAAAATTAGAAAAACTCTTAAGTGATAAAAATTTAAAAAACATAGAGCAAATTTTGCAAAATTCATCAGAATTTTCTGCACATTTAAATGCTAATGTACCAGCATTCTTAGCAAATTTAAATAAAACAAGCTCTAAACTTGGCAAAAGTGCAGATGAATTTTCAAATTTTTTAAACAATGCTAATGGCCAACTTAATGAGCTTAATAAAAGTAGAATGCTTTTAAATGAAAATTTGGATATTTTAAGAGTTTTGTTTTTAGATTTTACGCAATTACTAAATATTTTAAAGCAAAATCCTTCAGATATAATTTATAAAGATAAGGCTACTCAATATGCTCCAGGAGAATAAAATGAGATATTTATATATTAGTTTAATAGCTATTTTTTTTAGTGCTTGCTCTTTGATTAATCCAAGTCAAACTTTGCCTGCAAATAAATATTTTAGTATTAATTTAGAAAAGCTAGAGCAAAGTCAAAATAAAAAAAATGCAACTATTATAGTTTCCTTACCTAAAGGTTTAGCTTATACTAATGAAATTTTTTATAAAAAAGATTATACTATCAATACCTATGCCTATCATTTTTGGAAAGAAAATCCTACTTTAATGATAAAATCTTTTTTGGAATTTCATTTGCAAGATTTGGGGGTATTTAAAGCAGTTTTAAATCAAGATAGTCTAGCTAGTGCTGATTATGTTTTAGAAAGTAAAGTGGATATTTTAGAGCAAGATTTTAGTGATGAGTTGCATTCTAAAATAAAGTTTGGTATTAATTTAAATTTAGTGCAAATAAACACTAAAAAACTTATAGCGAGTAAGTACTTTTACTATGAAAAAGAATTAAATGATAATAATCCTCAAATTTTAATCCAAAACTATGATGAGGTTTTTTTGCTTTTTGCTAAAGATTTTAGAGTTTGGGTAGATCAAAATTTGGAATAAAAAATGCTTTTCTTGTTATAGCAATAACAAGGAAGGTGTATTATGAGAGATGAATTAGAAATCTTACAAAAACATTTAGGACAAGTAGGTTCAAGTATAGATGGTGCAAATTTAAAACATCAAACGCAAAAATTTAGTGAAGATATTACTGATGCTAATGACTTTATAGGTGCTTTGCAAATTTTAGATTCCTCATTGAAAAAAATTTCAAAACTTCTAGAAGATAAAAACTATGAAGATGTGCAAGATAAAGTTTTAATTGCTAGTGAAAGTTTGAAAATAGTAGATAATTGCTCATTTTTAGGTAATGCTTTATTTGATAATAATTATAATGTAAATGTTGGTTCAAAGGCATTTGCTTTTGAAATTTATAATCCTTTAAAAATTTTAGAAACTAGTGATTATGAAGGTATGAAAGCTTATATAGTTGATAAAAGAGAAGAAATAGCTTCTATGCTTAGTGAGCTTGCAGTGGCTATTGCTACTTATAGTCCTAGTCAAAGTTTTGGCGGATCAAGCCATGATTTTATGGGTGATTTTGATTTTACTAAGCTTTTTAAATAACACTAAAGGCTAAAAAGCCTTTAGATTTTTATTTTATAACACCACATGCCATTCTAGCACCGCCACCGCCAAGTGCTGCAGGATGATCGCTGTGATTGTCTCCTCCAAAATGTATCATTAGAGCATGATTTTTAAGCTCATCAAGAGTTTTGATTTTTGGTGCTAATACAGGGTTAGTTGCTTTACCATCTTTTTCTACATAAAGTGGTGGTAAATCCCCTTTGTGACCTTTATCATCCCATGGGCTTGAGTGAGCATCTGTTTTTTCAGGATCCCAGTGTCCACCTGCTTTCATACCTAAACCTTTATCAGTTGCTCCACAATCAGCATTTGCATGAACATGAAAGCCATGAATTCCACTTTCTAAACCTTTAAGATTTGGATAAAATGCTACCCCATAAGGAGTTTGTACTGCTACAACTTCGCCTGCATCTTTATTAGCTTTTTTATCAAGAATTTCCATTTTGATAACTAAATGATCTTTTTGTGCTTTTGGATTAAAATTTTCTAAATTTGCTCCAAATAAAAAGCTTGATGCTAGTAAAGAACCTAGAATGATTTTTTTCATTTTTTCTCCTTTTTTAATTGAAATTAATTATATTGTAACATAAATTCTTAATAAAAAATATTTTTTATTGTATTATATAAATAATCAAAAAACTTATAAAAAGGTATATATGTTAATTTTTCCAAAAGATCTTGAAAAAATCAGTCAAAATGTTTTGAAAAATACTTTTTTTTCTTTATGTTGGTATCAAAAAGATTTTTCAAATGATAAAAATCAAGAAGTTGTATTTAAAGATTATGCTTTAGTATTTATTTTAAAAGGTTCTAAAAGTATTTATACTATGGATAATCAGTTTAATGTAAAAAAAGATGAGCTTGTGTTTTTTACAAAAAATTCTTTTTCTATTAGAGATTATTTAAATGATGAAAATATATATGAATCTATTATTTTGTGTTTTAAGGAAAGTATTTTAATAGAACTTATTTTTAAATATCAAGAATTAATTTGTAAATTAGATTCTCCAAAATATGCTAAAAGTTTATTTAGTTTAAAAACTAATCTGATAACTAAAGGTATTTTCGAGTCTTTCTTACCTTGTATAAATGAATTTAATGAGAAAAATGAATATCTGCTTAGATTAAAATTTGAAGAATTATTTTTGTCTTTATTATATAGTGAAGATAATGCAGAGTTTTTAGCTTTTTTAAAAGCCATTTTAAGTGGTTTTAAATTAGAGCTTTATAAGATGTTTGCATATTGTCAAAATGACTTTGAAAGTGTAGCTTCTATGGCCAAATTTAGTAAAATGGATATAGCAAGTTTTAGTCGTAATTTTAAACAAAGTTTTGGTATTACTCCTAAAGAATGGCTTGATAACAAGCGTTTTGAAAGAGCTAAATTTTTACTTGAATTTTCTACAAAAAATATCACTCAAATTTGTTATGAACTTGGATTTAATTCTCCTGCTTGGTTTATAGCAAGATATAAAAAAAGATATGGCATTACCCCAAAACAAGAACAAAAGTCAAAAAACTTATATTTTTTATCTTAAAAATGATAGATTTTATTTTGGTTTTTTATTAGAATTTGTTAATAAAATTTAAGAAAGGTAACAATTATGAAAAAAAGTATTTTAACTTTGGCCTTATTTGCATTTTGCAGCGTAAATGCTTTAGAGGTTCAAGAATTTAAAGGTTTTGCACATCCTGAAAGTGTATATGTAGATAAAAATGCAGTTTATGTATCTAATGTAGGAAAAGAGCTAACTCCGTTAAATAAAGATAATGATGGTTTTATTTCAAAATTAGATAAAGATGGAAAAATTTTGGAATTAGAATTTATAAAAGGTCTTAATGCTCCAAAAGGTATGTCTAAAATAGGTGATGTTTTATATGTGGTTGATATTGATATTTTATATGGCTTTGATATAAAAAATAAAAAAGAAATTTTCAAACTTCCTATAAAAAATGCGGTATTTTTAAATGATATTGCTGTGTTAAATAATGACACATTATTAGTTAGTGACACAGGTACAGGATACATCCACAAAGTATTTTTAAAGGATAAAAAATATGAAAACTTTATCCATTTAGATTCAAAATATGGTGGCCCAAATGGATTGTTAATAGATAAAAATACTTTATTTGTAGCAGGTTATGATCCAAGTGATAAAGCAGGCGGGAAAATCATTAGTATTGATTTAAATTCAAAGAAAATTCAAGAATTAAACAAAAAAATAGAACAATTTGATGGCATTGTGTATGATAAAAATAAAAATCTTTTAGTGTCAAGTTGGGGTAAAAATCTTCAAGGATATATTTATACTCTAAAAGACAATAAAGAAATAAAACTTGATTTGGCTTCTATAAAAGGTCCTGCAGATATGTTTTTTGATGGTGAGTATTTATGGGTGCCAAAAATGGCAGAAAATGCTTTAATTAAAGTAAAAATATAAAAACTTTTAAGCCTTTGGGCTTAAAAGTCAAATAATTCCCCAAGCCAACTTTCTTTTTTCTTGTATTTATAGCCGTTATTATGATGGTAGTTTGCTTGTTGGTTATAATTTTGTTGTTGAGGTTGTTGCGTACTTTGAGAAGAATTTCTTTCTATGATTTTATCAAGCTCACCACGATCAAGCCAAACACCACGGCATTTTGGACAATAATCAATTTCAACTCCATTTCTTTCGCTCATCAATAAGTCAGTATTTACACAAACTGGACAAGTCATTGTATTCCTTTTTTTGAAAATTTTTGAAAGTATATAAGTTTTAAGTAAATTAAGGGTTTAAATTCCAATCAATAAGACTTTTACCAAGTTTTGATAAAATTTCATTACTTTTTGAAAAATGCTTGCAACCTAAAAAAGCATTTCTCGCTAAAGGCGAAGGATGTGCTGCTTCTAGGATAAAGTGTTTTTGAGGGTTGATTAAATTTTTTTTATTTTTAGCATAATTTCCCCAAAGTAAAAATATCAATCCTTCTTTTTCATTGCTAAGTTTTGATATAACCGCATCGGTAAATTTTTGCCAACCAAAATGTGCATGTGAAGCAGGTTTATTTGCTTCTACACTTAAAATAGAATTTAAAAGTAAAATTCCTTGTTTAGCCCATTTACTTAAATCACCATGTTTTGCTATAGGGATGTTTAAATCATCTTGCAATTCTTTATAGATATTAAGCAAAGATGGGGGAATTTTAACACCTATTGGCACGCTAAAGCTCAAACCCATGGCTTGATGAGGGTTGTGGTAAGGATCTTGTCCTAAAAGTATGATTTTTAAATTTTGTAAAGGGGTTAGATTAAAAGCATTAAAGATTAAATTCGCGGGTGGATATATAGTTTTTCTTTCATTTAAAGCATTGATATAATGAGTTTTTATTTCTAAAAAATAAGGCTTTAAAAACTCTTCTTTTAAAAATTCTTTCCAAGCGTTATCTATTTTAATTTTTTCTAAGCAAATTTCCATTTTTATCCCTACCAAGAAAGTATAAATTCACTTCCTTTATCTTTTTTACTCAAAACTTTTATGTTGATATTGTTTTTATCGGCTATTTGTTTGACTAAATTTAAGCCTATGCCAAAACCACCTTGGTCTTGATTAAAGCGTTTGTAGCGTGTAAAAATTTGAGTAATTTCTTTAGCGCTCATACCTTGACCTTCATCTTTAATACTAAGTGTTTTTTCTTTTAAACAAATAAAGATTTTTTTATTAGTATTGGTGTATTTTATGGCATTGCTTAAAAGATTGTCAAGTAAAATTTGCATTTCTTCTTTATTTGCATAGAAATTTTGCTCTAAAAGCTCTTTTTCAATGATGAGATTTTTTTGAGAGATTAAAGTGTCAAAATATTCTAATCTTTGCTCTAAAAGTTCTTTTAAATTTATATCTTCTTTTGTATTTTCTTTTTGTAAGAAAAAATTTAAGGCTATGAGGTTTTGATAGATATGATTTAAATTTTTACTTGCTAGTTTGATATGAATTAGTTTTTTAGTGTTATTTGGATTTAAATTTGTATCATCAAATTTTTTAATACTAGCTAAAATCACGCTCAAAGGTGTGTTAATTTCATGCGTGGTATCTTTAATAAAATCATTGAGTGTTTTAAATTGTTCTTTGATGTTTTTAAAAACAAGCAAGATGAGTATATAAGCAATTATAGCAAGTAGTAAAATACATATAAGTGTATAAAAAATAGTTTTTAATTTTAGTTTCCAAAGTTCATTAGCATAATCGTTAATATCTAAATTATTGTAGTTATCTTTGCGGTATTGTTCTTTTTTAAAGCCAAGATCTTCTGTTTCTATAATGATATGGATATTTTTATGTCTCAAAAAATGAGAATGGTGTTTTGGCTTTCTTAAATTACTCGTATCTATATAAGTATTAAGATTTCTAATCCTTGAAAAATCTATGAATAATCTTTTGTTTTCGTTGTAAATAAAGTTGTTTTCTTTAAGCTGTGTTAATATTTTTAAAGCATCAAAAGTTAAATTACTAAAAATGATTTGATTGTTTGCAACAATAGCAAATTGAATATTTATTTTTTTAGAAATATAAGAAAAATCATCTTTGTTTAATAAATTTTTATCGTGTCTTGCTTCAATGATATTTTGTAAAATATAATTATAGTGAGTGTATGAGTGTGTGATTTGATTTAATCGTATATAATTTGCTTCTTTTTGATAAAAAGTAATAAAAAAAATCGTTAAAAATATGCCACTTGTGATGATATAAAGAGCTAGGATTTTAAAAATGGTATTATTAAAGTTTTCACTTTTCATTTTCTAGCCTAATGGCATAGCCTATATTTCTTTGATTGATGATAAGGTCTTTACCAAGAATTTTTCTTAAATTTTTGATATACACTCTAAGGCTCATAATCACAGGCTCTTCATCTAAACTCCAAATTTCGTCAAAAATAGTTTCTATATTTACAAAATGAGGGCGTTTTTTTAAAAGTAAAGCTAGGAGTTCTTTTTCTTTATTAGTTAGGTTGATAATTTCTTCATTTTGATAAAGGGTTTTATTGATAGGATCAAAAGAAATATTTTTTGAAGAGCTAAGTAAGATTAAGTCTTCTTTTTGATGACTAAAATTTCTTTTAATGATATTTTTTACACGGATAATTAACTCATCAACATCAAAAGGCTTTTTAATATAATCATCACAACCTGATAAAAATCCTTGTTTTACATCATCAAGCATGGATAAAGAAGTTAAAAATATAGCAGGAGTGTTTTTAGCACTTTCTCTTAATTCCTTTAATACTTCAAAACCATTGCCTTTTGGAACTTTAACATCAAAAATCCAAAGATCAAAATTTTCTTCATAAGCTTTTTCTAGTGCCTCTTGTGCATCATATACACAAGAGACTTTAAAACCTTCATCGCTTAAGGCTTCATTGATGATTTCATTTAAGCTTAAATCATCTTCTAAGAGTAGAATTTTTGCTGCCATTTTATCTCATTGAGCAATTTCCATGATTTGCACCATGCCCTTGATGATTCATTTTATGGGTTTTGTGTTCATTTTTGTTATAATGATGTAAATTTAAATCTCGTATTTCTTTGCCACTCATTTCATCGGTTAGTTTTTGCATATCTTCTTGAACGATAGCCTTTCTTTGACTTCTTTCTTGAGGAGAAAGTTTAGAGATGTTTTCGCGTAAGTTACTTTTAAATTGTTGATGAAAAACTTTTGCGTCTTTGTATTTCATCTCATTCATTCTCTTTTTCATTTCTATAATTAAGTCAGCTTGATCTTGTGCTTTTACGCTTTTTGCAAGATTTAAAATTTCATCATTGCTTTTTTTGGAAAAATCAGCACTAAATGCCAAAGAGGCTGCTAAAGAACCCATAATAAATAAACCTATAATTTTTTTCATTTTTTCTCCTTTAAATTAATGATGAGAAATTATAAAAACCCAAGATAAAGCCAAAATAAAATTTATTGACAAACAAAAAGCACATTAGCTTTTAAGCTTTGCTTTTCATTTTTAATAACAGGAAGCACTACACTATCTGCACTAGCTGCTAAACTTGGAGAATTGTATTTGATATTACAACTATCAAAATGAACATTTTTTACTATGCAAGTTTTTGTTAAAGTTTTAGAATAATATTGAGCTTTTTCAAAAGCTTTTTTAAGCGCAAGATCGTATAAATCTTCTTTGTTTGCTTCTAAGGTTGCTTCGTCAAATCCTGCTTGCAAGGCTTTAGTATTAAAAGAAATTAAAGTATTAGTATTGCTGATATTTTCTATATCTTTTATAAGATTTTCATAGTCTTTATTTTTATTTTGTGGGATTTGACAAGTGAAATTAGAATACAATCTATACCCATTAAGTGTTTTTACTCCTTGATAATAATTATAACTTGGCTCTAAAGTATAACTTCCACCTTTACAATAGTCTTCTTTGGCAATACGATCTGAAATTTCTTTGAAAGTTTTAGCAATATGATTTTTTTCATCACTAGAGATGATAGTTTTTTTACTAAGTTCTTCGCTCGCGCTAAAATTTAAAACAGCATTAAAAACATTTGGCATGATTTCATTTGATACTTCTATATTTCTTGAAAATTCTACATTTTGTTTATTATGATTTTTTAAACCTAAAAATTCAGTATTAAAAACTACTCCTAGTACAAACAATACTAAACAAAGTAATCCTAATCCTAAACCTTTTAAAAAACTTTTCATTTTTACTCCTTTTTAAAAATATTTTTTTAATTTTAACATAAAGCTTTTAAGAATAGATTGTATAATTTTTAAAAACAAAGAAAGTTTTAATGCGAAAAATTCATGAAAGTATTTTAAAATGGTATAACGAGAATGGTAGAAAAAACCTTCCTTGGCGTATTTTGCATAAAGAATATAGAAAATATGGTAGCGAGGATGATTTAAAAAAGCTAAAAAATATTGACAATGCTTATGCTGTTTATATTAGCGAGATTATGTTACAACAAACTCAAGTAAAGAGTGTTTTGCAAAATTATTATTTTCAGTTTTTAGCTAAATTTCCTTCTTTAAAAGCGCTTTCTATGGCAAGCGAAGATGAGGTTTTAAAAGCTTGGCAAGGACTTGGGTATTATACTAGAGCTAGGAATATACATAAATGTGCAAAAATTTGTGTGCAAGAATTTAATGCAAAATTACCATTTGACATAAAAGAGCTTCAAAAACTTCCTGGTATTGGAGAATATACAGCTGGTGCTATAGCTTGTTTTGGTTTTTTACAAGCTAAAGCTTTTGTGGATGCAAATATTAAAAGAGTTTTGAGTAGATTTTATAGTTTGCAAAATCCAAACTCTAAACTTTTAACGCAAAAAGCAAAAGAGTTTTTAAACTATGATAATGCATTTGATCATAATCAAGCTTTGTTGGATATAGGGGCTTTGATTTGTTTACCTAAAAATGCAAAATGCAAGCTTTGCCCCATAGAGAGTTTTTGTAGTGGAAAAAATGAATATGAAAAATTTCATGTATCTAAAAAAACTCAATATGAAAATATTATTTTAAATATACTCATAGTGCAAAAAAATGAGCAGTTTTTGCTTATCAAAAGTAAAGAAAAGCTATATTTTAATATGTATAATTTTTTAGAATACAATAAAGAAAAAAATGCAAAATTTATAGGTGAATTTAAACACTCTTACACCAAATATAAAATTAATGCCAAGGTGTATTTTTTAAAAGATGATGATTTTGAAGATTTCAAAGCAAAAGCATTTTCTTATAAAGAATTAGAACATCTTGCACTTTCAAAACTTGCCTTAAAAGCGTTTGAGCTTTTTAAAAAGAGTGATTATGCATTTTGAGAAAATTTATATAGAATTAAGTGATATTTGTGGATTAAAATGTGATTTTTGTCCTAGTCAAAAAGCGCAAAGAAAACAAATGAGCCTTGAAAATTTTGAAAAAATTTGCAAAAGTGTGCATAGTCATGCCAAGCTTTTTACTTTTCATGTGCTTGGAGATCCTTTAAGGGTTTTAAATTTAAAAGAGTATCTAAAAATAGCTTTTAAATTTAATATGCAAATAGAACTTACTACAAGTGGGTTTTATTTTGATGATGAGAAAATAAAACTTGTTTTAGATTCTAAAAACATACGACAAATCAATATTTCTTTGGGTGCTTTTTTATCTCAAAGTAGAATGAGTTTAAAAGAATACTTTGAGCCTGTTTTAAAACTTATTTTTTTGCACTTGGAAAATAAAAACAATTCTTTTATCAATTTAAGACTTTGGAATTTAGATAAAAATTTCAACCCACCTTTAGAAAATGAGAAAATTTATGATTTTTTAGAGCAAAATTTTAAAGTAAAAATTCAAAAGCAAAAAGTTAAAAATCGCCTAGAAAGGCATGTTATATTACACCAAGCTAAGCTTTTTAAATGGCCTTCTTTGAAAGATGAGGTTATTAGGGAGAATGGGTATTGTCATGCTTTAAATGGACAAATTGCTATTTTAAGCGATGGAACTTTAGTGCCTTGTTGTTTGGATACTAAAGGGGATATAAAACTTGGAAATTGTTTTGAAAAAGATTTTAGCGAGCTTTTAAATTCGTCTTTATATATAGAATTAAAAGAAGGCTTTAAGCAAGGAATTTTAAAAGCTGATCTTTGCAAAAGATGTGAGTTTTTGCAATTTAAAAACTGATTTTCCTTGCTCGGACAATTATGATTTCAGGAAATTCTTCATCTAAAAAAGGTTCTTCAAAAAATCCATCTATGATAAAACCATTTTTAAAACAAGTGTTGAAAATTTCTTCCAAAGAACGGTGGTAGTAGTGATGTTTTACAGGTTGTTTTTCAAATGCATACCCAAGATAATTATGCGGACTAAGATATTTTTTAGTTAATGTTACAAAACAAGGATGTTGAGTAGCAAAAACAAAAATTCCATTTTCTTTTAGTAGAAAATAAAGACTTTTAAATAAGGGCTGGATATTTTCCATATCCATGATAGCCATATTTGAAACAGCTTTGCTAAAGGTGTGTTTTTTAGCTAAATTTTGCAAAGTCAATTCATCGTTAGCGTCTATGGTTTGAAAATGAATTTTGTGTAAAAAATTTTTCCATCTTTGTTTTGCTAATTTTATCATTTGATCACTATAATCAAATGCATAAACATTTATATTATATTTTTTACACATATAAGCGGAAAAATTTCCATTTCCACAAGCAATATCTAGAATATAATCATCATCTTGTATGTTTAACAATTCTTCAACTTTAGGACGCACAACTTTTTTATGAAATTCATTAGAATCATCTCCCATTTGTATATCCCAAAATTTTGCATTAATATCCCATGCTTTTTGCATTTTAAAAACCTAAATTAACTCCACCTTCATTGTTGATTTGATAGTTTGCGTCTAAACCATGTTCTATTTCTTCTTCTTTGTCATTGTCTTTAGAATGTTTAAAAATATCTTCGGTAATTTTTGTAGCTATACCTCTAAGGGCTTTTTGTTTGCTTGATTTACTTGTAGAACTCATTTTAAATTCTAGGGTATTGGAAGCTTTGATTTGAGTTGTAGCAAATTCTATCAAACGATAATCAATGTTAATATTATAAGTTTGAGTGTTAATTTCATTTTGTGTTTGTGTTATTTTAGGATTTAAAATAAGTAAAAAATCAGCCCCTAAAACATTATAAAGCTTAACAAGTTCATCATCGCTTGCATTTTTTATAAGTAAAGATTTTTCTTGATTATAAAGATCAAGATTTGCTCTATCTAAAATTCTAAATTTTTTACTTTGGAGCAAAACGCTTAAAAGCTCTTGTTCAAATTTAGCCGAAAGTTCATCTTTAACTTTATTGATGATAATTAGCGAACTTTTATCTTCAAGATTTTTTTCACTATAAAGTTTTTTGTAAATCACAACTTTTGCATGGAATTCATTTTGATTTGTTTGAGTTAAAGATTTAATATCATAGCTATTAAAAACTCCATTGCTAACTAAGTCTATTTCTTCATCATAGCCTATATTGAAATTTCCATTAAAGCTAAATTCGAATTTTTTAAGCTTAACTTGTTTTAAGCCCTCCATTTTCCCAAGAGCTTCATTGATAGCATTTTTTATTGCTTCACTTCTTGTATTTCCAAAACCCTCACCATAACTTTCTTTGTTTAAAGCGCTTTGTGCTTGACAAAAACAAACAAGAGCAAAAAAAAGAATTAGTAGTTTTTTTACCATGTTACACTCTTGCTTTTACCTGTTTTATCAATAGTTTTTTCATCTTCCCAAAAAGCTAAACCGCTAGTTAAATCTGTAAGAATTAAATGGAAAAAATATTCAGTTTGGATTTTGCCATTATAAAGTTTAACGGTATCTTGTCTGATTTTACCAGAAAGTGAGAAATTTGGGGCCAAAAGTGTGCCTTTTTTGGCTATGGAATTTTGATTAAATTCTTCATTGTCTCTTAAATCTCTTACATCATGAGATAAACTATCTTTTGCTCCACCTGCTGCTACAGCGGTTGTTAGTATAAATTTACCAGATTTTCTTAATGCTATGGTAATTTTCGAAGTGAGTTTATCTGTGTCTATTCTTTGCGGGGTGTCATTGATGATTTTTCCTATGGCAATAACTTTTCTATTAGAGCTATTTAAATTTGCAAAAGCAGGATCACTAAGCAAGCTTTGTATCATACCTTCAGCAGTTTTTTCAAAATCTTCTCTATCAAGTCCTAAAGTAAGTGCGTTTCCTTGAACTTTTTGCGAAGCTTTACCATCAGTATATTTTGGTTGTGAAGAACAAGCGCTGAAAATCAAAAGCGCAAAAACCATAAAAAATAAACTTTTTTTCATTTTATCTCCTTATTTTTCTTTAATTTTGTAAATAATATTTGAATTTGGCACAAAAGATCTTATAAGCACAATATAATTTTTATCTTTTTCCAGCTCATCTTCAAAGATTATTTTTTCTTTATCATTATAAATTTTAACTAAACCTTCATTTTTTAGCATTAAAATACTAGCACTTTTTGGTAAAGCTTGCCACATTCTAAGATCTGCTTTATTGATTAAAGCAGTGCTAACAGTGCTAATAAATGATAAAAAGCCACTAGAATCATTATTAGCTATGGCTAAATTAATTGAAGTTTTAAGAGCGCTTGAGGCTAGGGTTTTCATCACCATAGAGGGTAAAAGAGTTTTAAATTCACTTGCTATAATATCATCAAAATAAATTAGATTTTGTGTTTTTTCATCTTGACTTTGCAAGAATTTATAAGAAGCATTTCTTGATTTTAAATAAGCAAAAGCTACACTAATATTTGCAAGATTATCATTAAAAACAAATGGCAGGGTAAGATCAAATTCTTCTTTTGTAGCACTAAAACCATCTTCATAAATGATAAAAATATATTTTTGTTGAGGGAAGGATGTTTTTAAATGAGTGAATTTTTCAAATACTTGAAATTGTTTTTGAAGTTGTTTGTTTTTTACATCGCTTAATGCTACTTCTTTTAAAAGATCATAAGCTTTAATATAATCTTTATCAAAAAAGAAAAATAAAGCACTAAGATAACTAGCATAGATATTAGTATAATTTTTATTTGCGTTAAATGTGCTAAGAAGATTATCATATTGTTTATAGATAGGGCTTAAATTTTGCTGAAAACTCGCATATGTTTTTTTATCTTTTTGAAGTTCTTTTTGGTATTCTTCTTGAACTTTTTGTATATAATCATAAAAATATTCTTTCATTCTATCTTGTCTGTATAAAGCTCTGTTAAACTCTACTCTTGCATTTTTAAAATCTCCCAAGCTCATATAATTTAAACCTTTGTAGGTATTTAGCATAATCCTTTCATAAAAATAACCTTGATAATCATTGATGGTGTCATTAAGTAAAATTTCGCTAAAATTTCTTGCGGCTTTTTGAAGCCCGTTTTGTAAATCTACATCATATTTGTAAGCCTCTTCTGCTTTATCAAAAAAAGCATTACTTTTTTCATAATCTTTACAAACTCTTGCTAAAGAGGCTAAATTTAACCCTGTGTATATAGTGTCTTTGTCTGCATTTTTTAAAGTTAAAGTATTTTCATCACATTGTTTGTTTATAAAGGCTTTTTCATAAGATAAATTAACATTAGCATGATTTGAACAAGCACTTAAAAAAAGTAAAATAAAAAGATAAAAACAAGAGTAATAAAGCTTCATAATATCCCTTTTTTAGTATAAATTTAAAAAAATAAGTTATAATTTTCATTTTTAGAGAGGTGTCCGAGTGGTCGAAGGAGCACGCCTGGAACGCGTGTGTGGGGCAACTCACCGAGGGTTCGAATCCCTTCCTCTCTGCCACTATGCACTTTTGTTATACTGACTTCCTATGTAATCTTGTGATGAATTTTGTGTGTATGATTTTATGGCTTTAGAATTTGGATTTGCTTTTTTATCGTCTTCGTCTTTATTTTTATCGTTTTGAGCTTTTGATTCTTCTGCTTTTATTTTAGCTTGCTCGGTGCGCGCATCATTTTGCATTTGCATAGCATTAGCTGCTACTTTATAATCTTGGGGACTAGGATCAGCTGGTGCCATAGCTGCAGCAATTACTTGCATAGCATTGGCTATAGTTTCTTCAGGAGTATTGCCTTTTTGCATTCTTATAGGCACTTCTCCTTCAACTGCATACATTTTATTATCAGGACCTCTTGTATAGCCAAAACTTGCAGCTCCTGCTAAGGCTCCACCTGCTGCTTGGTGGGCTGCTTCATGAGCCCTTACTTCTCTGTCGATTTTTTCAAGCTCTCGTACCTGTTTTACTTCTTCACTACTTAAGTCTTTACCATTAACTTTTTGAGTTTTTTCATCTTTTTCTTGATCGTTTTTATTTTCTTTTGTTTGCTGTGGGTTTTCTTTTTCAGAGATATTTTCTTTTGTTTGTTCTTTGTCTTTGTTTTGATAAGGATTTTGCGTATAAAAGGCACCGCCATAACTTGAGCTAATTTGCATTAAAATCCTTTTTAAATATAATTTCATATTTTTAGCACAAAAAAGTTAAAAAATATATAAAATTTATAAAATAAGTATTTTATAAAATGTTAAGCAAAATAAAGTATAATTTTAACTTCTTTTTATGTCAGGGTAGCTCAGCTGGCTAGAGCGCTGGTCTCATAAGCCGGAGGTCGGGAGTTCAAGTCTCCCCCTTGACACCACTTAAAATATCTCTTTAATGTTATATTTATTTTTTATATTTTGTAAATTAGCTTTCAAGAATGCTTATAAGTATAGTTTTTTGATTATATTTAATTTATTGTAATGTCCTTATTTTACAAGGACATTAAAAATTTAGTGACCTAGAATATGGATCGGGTCTGTGTAGCCGTGCGTTAGAATTTCTTTTCTAGATTTATCATATTGATAGTGCAAAGTAAAAGTAGCATTTAAAATCTTCAATAATCATATTGATTAAGTTCTTCTTGAGTGCCAAGTAGCATTAATATATCGTTTAAATAAGCGGTATTTTCTAGATTTGGCATAATGCTCCAAGTATCATGTTGTTTGTGTGCAATGACTTTTAAATTTTGTCCAATGGATTGCAAAGTTTTCCCCGCTAAATTCTCATCGATTAAAAGTTTTGCTACCTTTATGGTGTTGGCTGAAAGATCTATGATTTCAAAATTTGGATTAGTGATAAGAATTTTAGCCAAACGCTTTGCAGATTCTTTTTCAGGATAGATGACTTTATTAACTCCAAGTTTTGAAAGAATTTGTCCATGTGTAGAAGAATTTGCTTTAGCTATGATATTTTTTACCCCTATTTCTTTTAAGGCCATGAAGGTAAGTATGCTTGATTCTAGATTTTCACCTATACTAAGTATGACAACATCAGCATTTGAATAGCCCGCTTCTTTCAAAGCTATAGTGTGAGTAGAATCTAAGATATAAGCAAAATCTGCATGATCTTGCAACTCTTTAACAGCTTCTTCATCAATATCTGAAACAATAACTCTTTTGCCTTGGTCAATAAGTTCTTTTGCTAAAACAGAGCCAAATCTTCCAAGTCCTATAATACCATAAGTTTCTTTTTTCATAGTATGATTTTTCCTTTTGGGTAATTTAAATATTTTTCTTTTTCTTTAAAAAATATACTAAATAAAAACGCAAGCACACCCACTCTACCGCTAAGCATTAGTAAAATAACAATAAGTTTGCTTTCGGAGCTAAAAAGCGCACTAAGTGATAAGGTCCCACCATCGCCAACTGAAACACCTACTGTGGCAAATGCTGAACTTGTTTCAAAAAGCAAAGGTAAAAAACTTTTATCATCTTCAATCAAAGATAAAAGTAACACGCAGGTAATAATATAAACAATTGAACTTACTGCTATAATGAAAGCTTTATTAATAGTTTCGCTTGGAATTTCAAAGTTAAAAATTCTTGTATTACTATCTTTGATACTCCAATATGCATAAATTAATAGTACTGCAATAGTAGTTACTTTAATGCCCCCTGCAGTTCCACCTGGTGCACCACCTACAATCATAAACAAAGATCCAAAAAATAAGCTTGCATCCTTAAAGGTGCTAAGATCAAGAGTATTAAATCCTGCAGTTCGGTAATTTACCGCTGTAAAATATGCACTCATAATTTTATCAAAAAGAGAAAATTCTCCTATGCTTTTTGGGTTATGATATTCAAATAAAAACACAATCAAACTTGCAAAAATGATTAGTATAATAGTGGAAATTAAAACAAGCTTTGTATGCAGACTTAGACTAGCAAAGCGTTTTTTTGAAAAAAAGTATAATTCTAGCAATACAAAATAGCCCAAACCGCCAATAATAATCAAAGAGGTAATGATAAAGTTAATCCAAAAATCATCCCTATAAGGCATTAAGCCACTTTCAAATATGCTAAAACCTGCATTATTAAAAGCAGAAATGGAGTGAAAAATACTAGCCCATAGAGCATCAGTTAAATTCATATCTAATTTAAATCTTAAAAATAATAAAACAGCACCAACAATTTCAATAGCAAATACAAAAAATAAAACCTTTTTCAAAAATCCTACAAGCCCATCAGCACCAGGATAAATTAAGGATTCTCTTAAAAGATTTTTTTCCCCAAAACTCATCTTTTTCCGTACTAAAATATATAAAGCCATGGCTATACTCATATAACCTAAACCACCTATTTGGATAAGTAGTAAAATAACAAGCTGTCCATAAAAACTAAAATCTAATGAAGTATTTAGCACAATGAGTCCTGTCATACTTACAGCTGAAGCACTAGTAAAAAATGCATCTAAAAAAGATATTGGTTTAGTGTGCATAATGGGTAGCATAAGGATGAAAGTGCCAAAAAGAGCTATAAGTATATAACCTATAAATAAGATTCTTATATTATTTCTATCTAAAGATAATTTTGCCATTTTATTTCTTTAAAAATTAAAAAAATATTCTACTTAAAATTAGTTAATAAGTAAAAGAAGAAAACTTTCCGCTAAAAGCGGAAAGTAAGAGCATTAAAGCATTCCTACTGCTAAAAATCCTAATGAAACAGCAATAGCAATAGCTAATACACCCGGAATAAAGAATGCGTGATTAAATATGAATTTTCCAATTCTTGTTGTACCTGTATCATCCATTTGAACTGCACCTAATAAAGTAGGATAGGTTGGAAGTACAAAAAGTGCTGAAACAGCAGCAAAACAAGCAACTAGCATATAAGAATCTGCAGGATTTGTAGCTGAAATTCCTAATGCAGCAACGATAACTGGGACAATAGCTTTTGCAGTAGCTGCTTGAGAGTATAAAAGCATACTAGCAAAGAAGAAAGCAACTGCAAGCATAGCAGGAGTTTGTTTAACCCATTCACCCGCTACTTCTTTAATACCTGCTTCATGGCCTGCAACGAAAGTATTTCCAAGCCAAGCAACACCAAATACACATACACAAGCTGTCATACCTGATTTAAATACACTTGTATCTAAAATTTTTGCAGGTTCAACTTTACATAAGAATGTAATTAAAGTTGCAGCAGTTAATAAAAAGCTCATAATTGCAGCATCTCTTGGGATAACTACAGGATCAATCCATTTAATATTATTAGAAATTGCAGTAGCATAAAGAACAACTGCTAATACCGTAAATAAAAATATAGCAACTGAAAGTTTTGCACCCGGTTTATCTTCACTATGTAAAACATCTGAAGCACTTTTTACAAGACCAGCTTTTAAGCGTTCTTGATATACAGGGTCTTTGCTAAGATCCATTGGAGTAATTAAACTTACAATAAAAGCTGTAATCATACAAGCAGCAAAAGTAGTTACAATCCAAATTCCAATTAATGCAGGATAGTTCCAGCCAAGTGGCTCTAATACACCAGTCATATAAACAACAGCAGCACTAACTGGAGAAGCTGTAATACCAATTTGTGAAGCAACAACCATTAATGAAAGTGGAGCTGATGGCTTAATATTTTGAGATTTTGCAACATCAATAACAACAGGCATTAATGAAAATACTGCATTACCGGTACCTGCTAAAATAGTAAGTAACCAACCGCAAGCTGGTGCAAGATAATTAATGAATTTTGGGTGTTTACGCAAAATTCTTTCAGTAACTTTTACCATGTAGTCTAAGCCACCTGCTTGTTGCATTGCAGAAATCGCAGCAATAGCAGCAGCGATGATTAAAATAACATCCCAAGGAATATTACCTGGCTTCATGCCTAAAACAAGACCTAAAATAACAACACCCAAACCTCCGGCATAGCCTATTGCTATGCCTCCAAGGCGGATACCTATGAATATTGCCCCAAGGAAGACAACAAGTTGTAAAATAATCATAATATCCATGATTAAACTCCTAAGTTATTAAGCTTTTCTTTTTTCTGTCATATGAGGATTTAACATATTTTCTGGTGTTAAAATCTCATCAATTTTTTCTTTTGGTAAATAGCCTCTTTCAAGACAAATATCACCTACTGCTTTTCCAGTTTCTAGAGCTTCTTTTGCAATACTTGCAGATTTTTCATAACCTAAAACAGGATTAAATGCAGTCACGATTCCGATTGAATTTAATACAAGTTTTTTGCAGTTTTCAGGATTTGCTTTTAATCCTTTAATAGCTTTTTCAGCTAAAGTTTTCATTGCATTTTCAAGCAATACGATCGAGTTAAATAACCCATAAGCAATGCCTGGCTCAAAAGCATTAAGTTCAAATTCACCTCTTTCAGAGCAAAGCATAATAGTAACATCATTACCTATAACTTCATAGCAAGCTTCGCCAACTGCTTCACAAATTACAGGGTTTACTTTACCTGGCATAATAGAACTACCTGGTTGCATAGCAGGTAAACTAATTTCAGCTAGACCGCATCTTGGACCTGAATTCATCAACCTTAAATCATTTGCGATTTTAGATAATCTTACAGCTGCAGTTTTTAATGCGCCACTTACATGTACAAAATCAGCTGTATCTTGAGTAGCTGCAATGAAGTCTTCAGCAGGTTTAAAATCAACACCAGTGATTTCTTTTAATTTTTTCTCAACCACAAATTTATAATCAGGGTGGCAGTTAATTCCTGTTCCAATAGCTGTAGCACCTAAATTTAAATAGCTCATTGACTCACGAGCTGCTGTGATCTTTTCAATATCACTTTTAATATAGCTAGCAAAAGCATTGAAAGTGTTTCCTAAGGTTGTAGGAACCGCATCTTCAAGTTCTGTTCTACCCATTTTGATGATATCTTTGTATTCTTTAGCTTTAGCTTCTAATTCAGCTTTTAAGCCTTCCATAGCTTTTAAAAGATCACTAAGTTTTGCATAGGTTGCTACTTTGATTGAGCTTGGATAGGTATCGTTTGTAGATTGACCTAAATTTGTATGATCATTTGGGTGAAGGTATTGATATTCTCCTTTTTTATGACCCATACTTTCAAGAGCAATATTTGTGATAACTTCGTTAGTGTTCATATTTGTGCTAGTACCAGCACCACCTTGGATCATATCCACAACAAATTGATCTAAAAATTCACCAGCAATCAATCTATCGCAAGCTTTAGCAATAGCATCAGCTTTATCTGCATCAAGAACTCCAACTTCTTTGTTAGCTAGAGCAGCTGCTTTTTTAACTTGAGCAAAAGCTTTTACAAAATAAGGATAATCTTGCAGTCTTCTACCACTCATATTGAAGTTTTCTAGTGCTCTAAAAGTTTGCACTCCATAATAAACTTCATCAGAAATTTCTAACTCACCAATAAAGTCGTGTTCTTTTCTTGTTCCCATGATGTACTCCTTGTGGGTTTTATTTAAGTTTCGTTTATGAACTTAATAGGTATTATATAACAATTTTTTATAAAAGTTTCATAAAATTTTCCAATTTTTTCTAATTTTAATAAAAATATATAAAATAATATAAAGTATTGATATTCATTTTCTAAATAGTGGATATTTTATGGATAATTTTATTTATAATGATATTAATTATATTTATTTTTTGTATATTTTTTTGAAGTATTTGTTGAAGTTATGATTGTAATGGGTATGATTTTTCAGATAATTTGATTATAAGCTATCATCTTAACACTTAAAACCTTATATCACCCAAACTAAACCCATTAAGGGTTTAGTTTAATTATTTAAAACTTC
>NZ_JAKMTG010000035.1:0-516 GCF_025773055.1 Campylobacter sp. CNRCH_2013_0671h | reverse complement strand
AGATGCTAATGGTAGACTTGTATTAACCTCAAGAGATGGTAGAGGGATTAAAATAGAAGGCAGCATGGGTCCTGGAGCAGGAGTTATGAAAAAAGACTATGAAAATTATGGTCGTTTATCTTTAATCAAAAATGATGGTAAAGATATATTAATATCAGGAAGTAATCTTTCTACTATAGGCATGGGTGCAACCCAAATGATTTCTCAAGCTTCTATATCTTTAAGAGAGTCAAAAGGAAATATTGACACCAATGTAGCTGATGCTATGGGCTTTAATGCTTATAAGGGTGGTGGTAAAATGATTGTTACGCAGTCATCTGTTTCTGCTTTTATGAGTGATAATGGTATGAGTGCTGGTTCAGGATTTTCAGTAGGTAGTGGCAAAAATATGTCTTTAGTATATAATTCTGATGCTTTAGCTTTTGTTACTGCTTTTTCGGCTGCTTTTGGGGTTAGTGTCGGAGGTGGAAATTCTCAGTTTGCTAATTTTAAGGCTTCTATGAATATAGCAGCTAA
>NZ_JAKMTG010000034.1:0-561 GCF_025773055.1 Campylobacter sp. CNRCH_2013_0671h | reverse complement strand
GCCAAAGCCATCAATGAAAACATCACTAAAACTAAAAATGCATTAGAACAAGATGCTAAAGCAGTAGAACAATCAGTTGATACAGCTAAAGAAATAGAAGGTGGTAATCTAACAGCAAGAATAACAGCAATTCCTGCTAATCCTCAATTAATAGAATTAAAAAATGTATTAAATGATATGCTTGATGTATTACAAGCAAAAGTTGGTTCTAATATGAATGAAATCAATAGAGTATTTGATAGCTATAAGGCATTAGACTTTACTACTGAAGTTAAAAATGCTAAAGGTGGAGTTGAAGTAACTACTAATGTATTAGGTCAAGAAATAGTAGCTATGCTAAGACAATCATCTGAATTTGCTTCTTTATTAGCAGATGAGAGTGGTAAATTACAAAGTGCTGTTAAAGACTTAACAGATTCTTCATCTTCTCAAGCTTCTTCTTTAGAAGAAACAGCAGCAGCATTAGAAGAGATTACTTCTTCTATGCAAAATGTATCTCATAAAACTAGTGAAGTTATTGCTCAAAGTGAAGAGATTAAAAATGTTACTTCTATAATAGGT
>NZ_JAKMTG010000033.1:0-572 GCF_025773055.1 Campylobacter sp. CNRCH_2013_0671h | reverse complement strand
TACTTCAACCTCACATTCATAATCATATTAGATAAAAAGATATTATCTTTATCAAAGCTTTTTAAGTTATATTCTAGTTTTAAGTATCTTTTTTGTATATCTTGCATTAAAGTTGAAAGATTGTATAAACTTAAACTTTCTAATATATTTATAAGTTCTATCTTGCTTAAAGTATTAAAATCATTTAACAAGCTAAGATAATTACTTATAATAGAAGAAGAATTGATATTGTGAAATACAATTTTATTTTTTATATCTTCTTTAATAAAAAATTGATTATTTTTTATATAAAAATAATCTTTAAGATGATGATTACTTAATATTTGATTATAAAAACTTAAAAGGCTTTCTTTACTATTTAAGTCTATAAAATTTAAAAATATATTTTCTTTTAATAATACTTCTTGTAATTGTTTTAAGTTTTTAAAAGCTTGATTTATACTAGAAGTATTTTTTAAAGCATAAATGATATTATCATCTTTAGAAATTGTTCTATTTATATTATATTGCAATAAAGGATTTTTATAAAGTGTATCACTATTGATTAAGATATTGATATGAAAAGATTCTTT
>NZ_JAKMTG010000032.1:0-612 GCF_025773055.1 Campylobacter sp. CNRCH_2013_0671h | reverse complement strand
GTAGGTTTTTTTGACTTTGGAAATAGTATTCTTCCACTTTGTTTATCTACATTTAATATAAAACCTTCGGGTGTATAAATTTCATAAGTTTCACTCATTTTTTATCCTTTCATCCTATATATAAACCATCTTCCATGATTATAGTAGTGGCTAATGAAATTCATTATTTTTACTCTTTTATATTATGCTCTTTAGCATAAGCTAGTATTTTAGCTCTTAAATCCTCTGGAAAATTATATCTATATATGGCAGGAATTCTTGGATCAAGGAGTTTATCAAGCTTATGTCTTTTATAATACCATTCTAGGTTTTCAGGGGTAAAATATCTTGGTGCATTAGGATAGCCTTGAGGTGGAGTTAGAGCTGCGAGTTTGGCAGTTAATATCATAGAATCTATTTTTAATTGTGCATCATTCCAATCATTTGGAATATCATAACCATAGGCATTAATCATACCATTAGAATACCCATCCATATAACGATCAAATTCTCTTCTGCTTTCATAAGTAGAATCTACATCCCTTGGATCTTTTATCTTACCCTCAACTATATCACTTCTTAAGGCTTTATATATATCTCCAAATTCATCTTCAGAAATTTGATATTCATTAT
>NZ_JAKMTG010000031.1:0-740 GCF_025773055.1 Campylobacter sp. CNRCH_2013_0671h | reverse complement strand
AGGCAAATACACCCAAGAATATTCTAAAGCTTTGTTTGAAGCTGATCGTATATTAAGAAACTCTCCCTATAAAGACTATCAACCCAGATATTTAGATCCTAATCTTTACACAGGGCAAAGTTCTACTTTGCTTGAGTTTAAAGATTGGCAAAGTATTTATCTAAAAGATCCTATAAAAGGAAGCATAGCTCCTTGGACTAAAGCAGAAAAAGCTTATTATAAATCTTTAAAAACTAAAAAAGAAAGATATAAGTATTTAGTCATTAGAAGTGGTATAAGAAGTGTTGTTATAGATATACCTTATGAAGCTATAGGAGCTGTAGATGAAAAAGGAAATGTAGATCCTAAATATGAAAAATTATATAGAATAGTAGATGATAATAAACATAATCTAAGATCAAGTTTATTTCATAATGAATGGGGTATGGCAGCAGGAATATTAGGTGATTATAAATATCTAGCTAATGATATGTCTCAAAATGGTTTTAATGCAAGATTTATCCAAGCTACTATACTTTATATACAATTAAGTGGAGGAAGTAGTATATTAGATAAACCTAATTTATTAGGTGCTATTTATGGTTATGCTGATATTGCTGTAGGAAGTGGTTTAGTAGGAGTGCATAAAAATCCTTTAAGAGAACAAGAGATTAAAACCTTAGCTAAGACTTTAAAACCTGATGAATTTGGTATGCTTCCTTTTATAGATGAGATTATGGGAGTAGATTGGATAATTGATT
>NZ_JAKMTG010000030.1:0-751 GCF_025773055.1 Campylobacter sp. CNRCH_2013_0671h | reverse complement strand
TAAATGTTTATCAATTTAATTTTGATGCATGGGGAAAAATATATAAAGCCTTAAGAAGTGATATAGTTGAGGGTAAGATAAAAGATCCAAGGGATGTAGATTCTACTTATGAAAGCAGAAGAGAATTTGATCGTTATATGGATGGGTATCAAAATGGTATGACAATTAATTACCATGTAGATATAAATAATTATAGAAGCGAAGAATCGGCTAAATTATTTATGGATTCATTGGTATTGGAGGCCAAACTCGCAGCTCTAACTCCACCTCAAGGCTATCCTAATGCACCTTATTATTTTAGTCCAGAAAGATTAGAATGGGATTATAAAAATTATCAATTAGATAAACTCCTTGATCCAAGAATTCCCGCCATATATAGATATAATTTTCCAGAGGATTTAAGAGCTAAAATACTAGCTTATGCTAAAGAACATAATATAAAAGAGTAATTTAATCAAAACAAAAAAATATTTAAAGTAAAATTAAAATAAAAGGACAAACAATGCAAAAAATGCTTCAAATTGATTTAGAAAAAAGAAAAGCTTTAGAGAATTTAAAAAATTTAAGCTTATTGGGTTTTGGTGGAGTTATGTTATTTAATCTAAATAAAGATGATGTGATTAAAGATAATGATATTTTTTCTATGCATAATATGAATCATTTTTTACAACTTAGTTTAGATCAATTTTACATACCTAATGCTTTTTTAAATATTTTAGAATTTTTACATATTAAAAAACATATTGATATA